>JAGXHS010000060.1 GCA_024636075.1 Propionibacteriaceae bacterium | reverse complement strand
GGGTGGCCGGCTCAGGGATGCACACCCACGTCAGCTTGTTCGAGGGTGACACCAACGCCTTCTACGACGCCGCCGACGAGGCCCGGTTGTCGAAGGTCGGCAAGCAGTTCGTTGCCGGTCTGCTGCGGCACGCGCCGGAGATCACCGCGGTGACCAACCAGTGGGTGAACTCCTACAAACGGCTCGCCGGCGGTGACGAGGCCCCGCGGTTCATCTGCTGGGGCCGCAACAATCGTTCCGCGTTGGTGCGGGTGCCGATGTTCAAGGCCGACAAGTCGTCATCGGCACGCGTCGAGTTTCGCTCCATCGATTCCGCAGCCAACCCCTACCTCGCCTATGCGCTGATCTTGACTGCTGGGCTGGCCGGCATCGAAGGCGAGTACGAGCTCCCCCCTGAGGCCGAGGACGACGTCTGGTCACTATCCCCGCGCGAGCGAAACCTGATGGGCATCAACACGCTGCCGCGGAGCCTGGGCGAGGCGATCCACGTGATGGAATCCAGTGAACTGGTTGCTGACACCCTCGGCGAACACGTCTTCGACTACTTCCTGAGCAACAAGAAAGCCGAATATGAGGCCTATTCCCGTCAGGTGACCCCACACGAACTGGCCGCGATGCTGCCCACCATCTGATCATCGTGAGCCAGCAACGAGGTTCAGCGTGCCGCGGCGAAATCGACCACTGGCAGCATCGACGCCACGTCGCTGGCGTGCGAGCCGCTGACGCTGAGCCTGCCGGCGGCTTGCTCAGCGCAGAAATCGGCCCGACCGATGGCGATCTGGAACCACGTCGTCGCGTCGGTCTCCACCACGCTGCCAGGGGTGCCGCGAGTGTGGCGGGGCGCCTCGCCGATGGCGGCAAGTTGGACCGCGCTGACCGGAGGCACTCGCAGCTCAATCGAATGACCACCATGACGCGACGCCAGGCAGCTGTTGACGAATCGGACCGCCTCAGCCATTGCCGGCCGGACGGGCACGCCGCCGTCCGCCACGACGTTCGCCAGCATCCACAGCAGCACGCAGTGAAGATGAGTAGCGGCAGCTACCCGACCCCAGGGCATTGCGAAGGTGCGGGGTACGTCAGGCTGAGTGAAAGGATCGTTGAGAAGCTCTTCGACTTCGGCTGGCACTCCCAGCCACGGCTCGGCGGCACGGAAGCCCTGCAGCGCCACCCCAGGCTGCAGGTGTCGACCGATGGTGCCCGCCCTGAATCCCTGGCGAGCGAGTTCACCAGCGATGTGGGCGATTCGCTTGCCGGCGGGGTCGCCGGAGGTGAGCAACGCGTCTCGTTGGGTGTTGAGAGCTTTCAGGGCGGTTCGAGCAGCCCTAAGGCCAGCAGCGGACATCTCACACTCCAGATCGGTGATCACCTCGTCGTTGAGAGAGCAACGCCAACCGTATCGGATTTCAGGAAGCACCCATGACCCGGACCGCCAGCCTGTCGGGCGAATTGGCTCGCCGCGGATTCGATGACGCCTCGCATGCCGCAGAAGTGGTCCAGCACCTTGCCCGGGGAGCAGTCGGCGAGTGCTTCAGCGGCGAAGACACGACGTGGTTGGAACAGTGCGAATCGGCAGCCGACCCGGACATGGCGCTGGACGGCCTGGAGTCGCTGACTGAGGTGACCAAAGGGCACCCCCACCCGGTGTTGTCGAGGATCTGCGCCGAAGAGCGGCCCTTGCGACGACTCGTGGCCATCCTCGGCGGCAGTATGGCGCTGAGTCAACACCTGTTTTCCCACCCCGAGGATCTTGACGTGCTGATCGACGAGCCCTCCGGCTGGACGGCGGAGCAGATCGTCAGCGATGTGCGTGAGCGGGTGTCCCGGGCGTCCGAGGAGCACTGGCGGCAGGCCGTGTCCGCCGCGATGGATCGGCTCCGGCTCGCCAACCGCCGACATCTGGTGCGAATCGCGGCACGGGATCTGACCAGTCTCGAACCGGAAGCGGTCGTGGACAGCATCGCGGCAGAGTTGGCGCACCTCGCCGATGCGGTGATGCAGTCTGCGGTGTCGATTGCCGGGATCGAAGTCGAGGACGCCGATCAGGTGCGCTTCTCTGTGATCGGTTTGGGCAAGTGCGGAGCCCAGGAGCTCAATTACATCTCTGACGTCGATGTGCTGTTCGTGGTGGAACCCGCCAGCGATGACGTCTCCACTGATCGGGCAACGACCATCGGCACCCGTCTGGCGGCAGCCACCACCCGGATCTGTTTCTCACACACCCGAACCGGCACCATCTGGCAGGTCGATCCGGGGTTGCGGCCCGAAGGCAAGGCCGGCCCACTGGTGCGGAGTCTGGGCAGCATGCGCACCTACTATGACAAGTGGGCGTCGAACTGGGAGTTCCAGGCGATGATGAAGGCGCGCCCGATGGCCGGCGACCAACAGCTGGGGGCTGCCTTCTGCGAGATGATCACCGAACGGGTCTGGCAAGCCGGTGAACGCGTCGGCTTCATCAGCGAGTCCCGGGCAATGCGCAAGCGCGTCATCGAGAACATTCCGGCACGCGAAGCGGACCGGGAGATCAAGCTGTCCTCAGGTGGTCTGCGTGACGTCGAGTTCACAGTGCAAATGTTGCAACTGGTGCACGGGCGTGCTGATGAGCGGTTGCGCTCCCGGGACACCTTGAGCAGTCTGCAATCGTTGATCGACCATGGCTACATCGGGCGTGCGGACGGCGCTGAGCTCGCGGCCGCCTACCGATTCCAGCGGGTGTTGGAGCACCGCGCGCAGCTCTTCAGGATGCGCCGTACCCATCTGATGCCCGACGACGAGCCCGGCCTGCGCCGGTTGGCTCGCGGCCTGGGTGTACGCAGCGCCGATGATCTGACCGAGAAGTGGCAGGCCTCCGCCAAACGTGTCCAACGGCTGCATCAGCGGGTGTTCTACTCACCGCTGCTCGAGGCCGTGGTGCAGATCGACACCGATGAGTTGCGACTCAGCCCACAAGCGGCCCGGGCCCGGTTGCGGGCACTCGGGTTCAAGGACCCGGCAAGCGCGTTGCGGCACATGGAGTCGCTCACCCAAGGCACCACACGAGCTGTGGCCATCCAACGACAGTTGCTGCCGGTGCTGTTGGGATGGTTCGCGGAGGGACCGAATCCTGATCTTGGTCTGTTGAGTTTCCGTCAGCTGTCGGAGGCGCTGGGCAGTTCGCCCTGGTACCTGCGAGCGATGCGTGATCAAGGTTTGATGGCACCTCGGCTGGCGCACATCCTGGCCTCGTCGCGCTACGTCGTCGACATGGTCAAGCGCGCCCCGGATGCGGTGCAGATGCTGGCCAGCGATGATCAACTCCTACCGCGGCAACACGACGAACTGGTTCGCTCGATGATCAAGGTCGCTGATCGCCATGCCGATCCCGACCAGGCCATCTCTGCGGTACGCGCCTATCGTCGTAGGGAACTGATCCGGATCGCCATCGCCGACCTGCTCGATCTCACCGATCTGGAGACCATCGGTGCCGCCCTCTCGGATCTGGCAGGCGCCACGGTTGATGCGGCACTGTCGATCGCCCATCGAGGCGTCGAGGATCCACCACGCCTCGGCGTGGTCGCGATGGGCCGCTGGGGCGGTCGCGAGATGGGTTACGGCTCCGACTGCGATGCCATGTTCGTCATCGCGGAGGGTGAGGACGACGCCGCGCTGCAGAAAGCCACTGCCATCGTGTCGACGCTGCGCGGTCTGCTCACCAAACCCGGGCCGGAGCCCGCATTGGCGATAGACGCCGATCTGCGCCCAGAAGGCAAGGGCGGTGCACTGGTGCGCACCCTGGCGAGCTACCAGAGCTACTACCAGCGGTGGTCATCGACATGGGAAGCCCAGGCCTTGGTCAGAGCCGCTCACGGTGCTGGCGACGCCGAACTCACCGGGAGGCTGCTCGCCTCGGTGGCGGAACTGCGTTGGCCGGCGAAGGGTCTGAGTGGCGGCCAGCTGAACGACATCCGCAAGCTGAAGCTACGGATGGAGACCGAACGAATGCCCCGCGGTTCCGACCCGGCACGCAACACCAAGCTTGGGCGTGGTGGTCTGTCAGACGTGGAGTGGACGGTGCAGGTGCTGCAGATGCAGCGCGGCAGCGGACATCCCGAAGTGCGCAGCACCTCGACACTGCCGGCTCTGCACGAACTGACCCGGCTGGGGGCGATCACTCCTGACCAGGCCGATGCACTGGAGGCTTCCTGGCGCTTCGCGTCGAAGCTGCGCAATGCCATCGTGCTGTCTCGCGGCAGAGCGTCCGATGCCATCCCCACCGACGCTCGCGACGTTGCCGGTGTCGCGCACCTGCTGGGGTACCCGGTCGGATGTGCCTCTGAGCTGGTGGATGACTGGCGGCGTAATTCTCGCCACGCTGCCCGGGTGGTGGACACTCTGTTCTGGGGCAAACCGTGACGACATCGCTCAGTGGCTGGGGTCGCACCGCTCCCAGCGTGGCATCCGTGGTGCCGGTCTGCGGTCTCGACGAACTCGCCGCACTGATCGGTCAGGCATCCGAGAAGTGCCACACTTCCGGCGCCTCGGGTCGCGGCGTCATCGCCCGGGGCTTGGGCCGCAGCTACGGGGACGTGGCGCAGAACGGCGGGGGTGTCGTAGCGGACATGACGGCGATGAACCGAATTCATCACATCGACGCCGGCAGTGGCATCGCCGACGTGGACGCGGGGGTGAGCCTGGACGCACTGATGCGGGCCGCTTTGCCGCACGGCTTGTGGGTGCCGGTGCTGCCCGGCACTCGGCAGGTGACCGTCGGCGGTGCGATCGCCTGCGACATCCACGGCAAGAACCACCACACAGCCGGGTCGTTCGGCAACCATGTGGCATCGCTGGATCTGATCGTGGCCGACGGTCGGCTGCTCACCCTCACCCCGGAGGGAGGTGAGGACGACCCCGACGGCGAGCTGTTCTGGGCGACGGTGGCCGGTGTCGGGTTGACCGGGGTGATCGTGCGGGCACGCCTGCGCCTGACTCGGGTGGAGACGGCCTACTTCCTCGCTGACGGGATGCGCACCAGCACCCTGGACGAGACCATCGCCGTGCACGCCGATGGTTCCGAGGAGAACTACGAATACTCCTCGGCCTGGTTCGACACCCTGTCGGCGCCGCCCAGGCTGGGGCGGGCAGCGATCAGCCGGGGCAACATGGCGCGGCTGGACGATCTGCCGTTGGCGCTGCGCCGCAACCCGTTGGCCTTCGATGCACCAACTCT
>JAGXHS010000059.1 GCA_024636075.1 Propionibacteriaceae bacterium | reverse complement strand
CGATCGACCCACCAGTTCATCATGTCGTAGATGGCCTGACGCACCGCCGGGTTCTCCCAGTTCAGATCCGGCTGCTTGCGGCTGAAGATGTGCAGGTAATACTCACCGCGATCAGGATGGTAACTCCACGCCGGCCCCGAGAAGGCGGAGCGCCAGTTGTACGGCTCCGCTCCCGGAGTGTTCGGCTGGTGGCCGTCGCGCGCCGACGCCCACCAGTACCAGTCGGCCTTGTCGCTCGCGGGATTGATCGATTCCTTGAACCATTCGTGCTCGTCCGAGGTGTGATTCACCACCAGATCCATCACCAGCTTCATCCCCCGGCGATGCAGACCCTCGATGAGTTCGTCGACGTCTGCCAGGGTGCCGAAAGTGCCGTCGATGTCCTGGTAGTCGCTGATGTCATACCCGTTGTCGTCCTGAGGCGATCGATACACCGGGGACAGCCACAGCACGTCCACACCCAGCTGGTGCAGATAGTCCAGCTTGTCGATCACTCCCCGCAGATCACCGATGCCGTCACCATCACTGTCCGCGAAGGACCGCGGATACACCTGGTAGACGACGGCGCTGCGCCACCAACCGTCGGGTCGCTGCTCGAGGGCATTGCCGGATTCACTCATGGGACCAGCTTGGCAGAGCAGCATGTCGGTTCAGCACCGGAGGCGAATTCAATCGTGGTCGGCGGAGATTCGATCACGTCGATAGCGTTTCGGCACCGTCACCACCTTGGTGGTGTCCCACGGTTGTTCCCACCCGCCCAGCTTCAGGACGCAGTCAGTCAGGTGAGCGGTGAAGCCCCAGATGAACACCTCACCGAAGACCCACCCCGGACCGGTGTAGCCCGAAGGGTGCCTCGCCATCACCCGGTTGCGTTCGTCAGCCAGTTGACTGACCGTGAAGCGATGAATGTCGGCCACCTCGAAAGCACTGACCGGCCGGATCGCAGCAGTACCGCCCCACAGCCCCACCACGCTGGTCACGTCGAATGAGCTCGCCGCGACGAAGGCAGCCGGCAGGCATCCGAGGACACCGACCTCTTCGGGCGACAGATCGATCTCCTCGTGGGTCTCCCGCAACGCCGCCGCGACCGGACCGCTGTCGCCCAGATCCACCCCACCTCCGGGGAAAGAGATCTGACCGGCGTGCTTGCGCATCGCGTGTCCGCGCTCGGTGAAGGTCACGTCAGGTTCGACTGCGTCGCTCAGCAGGATCAACACCGCCGCCTGTCGACCTCCCTGCGCGGGCCGGGGGTGGGAGACCATGTCCCTGCTCGGCGGATCGACCAGTGCGGCACGCAGGGTGGCGAATGGGTCACGCTGATGGCTCGGTCGGCCGATCATGACAGCAACCCGGCGTCCCGAAGCGCCTGCTCCAGCTGGGCCGCCGATTCCACCGGACCCACGTGACGACCCACGATTCGCCCGGAGGCATCGACGAACAGCGTCTGCGGGATCCCGTTGATCCGGAGCGGCGCATCGATGCGGTGGTCGTCGTCCACCAGGTGCGGATAGGTCAGTTGATTGGCTCCGGCGAAGGCGATCGCCAGCTCTGGGCGAGGATCGTTGTAGTCAATGCCGAGGAAGTGCAGTTGCTTCTCGTGACGTCGGTACACCTCGGCCAGGAACGGTGCCTCATCGCGGCACGGTCCGCACCATTGCGCCCAGACATTGATCACCCATCCCTTGCCGGTCGGCAGCTTCGACAGGTTCACCGCGTTGGGGCCGCCGAGGCAGGCAAGTTCCAGGTCAGGTAGCGACGTGGTGCTGGTCACGGCGGCTTCGGGACAGTCAGCGATTCCTGCGGCGCGACGTTCGGCAACAAGGTCAGTTCGGGCACTGGATGCTGGCTCCTGAACCGTTGCCGCCGGATCTGAATTGCTGGTCCCGCAACCCACAATGACAGCGGCCATTGCCAGTGCTGCCATCACGCGCGGTGCCGGAGTCCTCATCCGCGGGGCTCCCGGATGAGCTTCTGGGCGCGCGTCGGATCAATGGGGCCCTCTCCGTAGCTCGGGCACAGTTCGGCCACCGGGCAGGCACCACAGGCAGGGTTCCGGGCATGGCACCGGCGTCGGCCGTGCCAGATCACGTTGTGGCTGACCTGCACCCAGTCGTCAGGTTCGAAGAGCAGGGCCACGTCCCGCTCGACATCGTCCGGTTTCGTGGCCTCGGTCCATCCCATCCGGCCGGTGACCCGAATGAAATGGGTGTCAGGTGTGAGGCCCGGAACTCCCATTGCGTTCCCCAGCACCACATTGGCAGTTTTTCTGCCGACGCCCGGCAGCGTCACAAGTTCGCCCAGCGTCTGCGGGACCTGCGAGTCGAACCGATCCACCAGGTCTGCGGAGAGCCGCAACAGGGAGTCAGTCTTGGCCCGGAAGAATCCAGTGGGGTGCACCACGTCCTCGAGGTCCCCGCGCTCTGCGGTGCTCAGGGTCTCCGGCGTGGGCCACCGGCGAAAGAGCTCCTTGGTCACCTGGTTGACTCGCTTGTCGGTGGATTGCGCAGACAGTACCGTCGCCACCAACAACTCGAACGGGTTGGTGAAGTCGAGCTCGGCCCGGGCACCCGGATAACACTGAGCCAGCAGGAGATTCATCACCCGCGCCCGCTGGATGCGGGCCTTCCTGGATTCCTGTGCCACCCGTCCACTGTAGTGGTGGCAACCTCTCCCCGGCCGTTTCGACCCCGTCACCACCATGGCGTCTTGTCACCGGGGACGGCTGGCCGGCGGTCAGCTCACACCATGCAGTGATTTGGTCGTAGTGTTGTGGGTCATGCCCGCCCAGCATCACACCTTTGACGATCCGCACAGCAATCACGTTCTGCTGACGCCGGGACCGACGCCAATTCACCCCGCCGGGCAGGCCGCGCTGATGCGCTCGATGTTGGGCCACATGGACCGAGAGGTGTTCGCCCTCAACACCGAGATCCAGGCGGACCTGCGGACCATGTACGGCACCGAACCGGAAGCCTTCACCGCATTGTTGGCAGGAAGCGGATCACTGGGCATGGAGGCCGGTTTCGCCAACCTGGTGGAGCCCGGTGACGTGGCGCTGGTCTGCGCCAACGGCGCGTTCGGACGCCGGATGGCCGAGATGGCCGCCCGCTACGGCGCCCATGTCCGATTGGTGACCGCCCCGCTGGGAGTGGCGATCGATCCGCAGGACGTGGCCGACCGCATGGAGGACGTGGATCTGGTGGCGGTGGTGCATGGCGAGACGAGCACCGGCGTGCTCAACCCGGTACCGGAGATCGCCGACATCGTCCGGCACTCGGGCGCGCTGTTCAGCGTCGATTCGGTCACCACCGCTGGCATGGAGCCATTCCACATGGCCGAATGGGGTATCGACTACACCTACACCGGGTCGCAGAAGTGTCTCAGCGCGCCACCCGGCTTGGCACCGGTTGCGGTCTCGGAGCGGGCCTTCGCGCGGTACTCCGCCCGCCGCACGCCCCCGCCGATGTGGTACGCCGACTTCGAGGGCCTGCGGAACTACTGGATCGAACACACCTACCACCACACGGTGCCGGTGAACCTGCACTACGCCTTCCATGCTGCCCTCCATGCCGCGATGGACGAGGGGATGCAGCAGCGCGCGGAACGGGTGCAGGTGATGGACAGCGCGATCATGGCCGCCCTGGAACCTGTCGGTTTCAGCCACTATGTGCAGAACGCGAACCATCGGCTCCCCACCGTGCTGGCCCTTCGAGTTCCGACCTCGATGGACGAAGCTGCTGTCCGCGAGCAGCTGCGCGATCGTGAGATCAGCGTCGCCGGAGGACTGGGCGCGACAGCGGGAGTGATCTGGCGTCTCGGCCTGATGGGTGAAACGGCACGCCCGGCGCCGTACCGTCGGTTCTTCACAGCGCTGGAGGAGATCATGGGTGTCAACGGTGTGGTGCAACGTTTCGACGAGGCGACCGAAGGGTCATCTCTCTGGTGACGTCCGGCGAGACGGCTCACCAGCACCACCGCCGAACACCGGGCCGACATCGCGTCACCTAGAATGACCACCCAGAACCCCTTGGGACGCCAGAGTCAGCGAAAGGGACCCATGCTCGACCAACTCCTGGACACGATGCCGCTGTTCCAGCGGTTGGCCGACGCGTCTCGCAGCGAGTTGGTCAATGCTCTGCGACCGATCCGACTCCAGCAGGGAGAACAGCTGTTCTCCCTCGGTGACAGCGCTGAGGAGTTGTTCATCGTGGTCTCGGGCAAGGTGAAACTGACCCGCTCCAGCAAACAGCACCAACCGCTGCTGACCACTCCCCGCAGGGGTGGTCGACCGATGATCCGCCCGACCCGGGAGTCACTGCTGTGGTTGTTCGGTCCGGGCGACATGTTCGGCGAACTGTCCATCTTCGACCAAGGCACCAGATCCACCACGGCCACCGCCATGATCGACTCCGAGTTGTTGACGATCAGCGCCTCACAGATGCACGACCTGATGACCCGCCACCACGACGTGACGGCTGCCATGCTGCACCAGCTGGCCCACCGGCTGCGCCGGGCCAACGACTCCATGTCAGGCCTGGTGCTCTCCGACGTGCCGGGACGGCTGGCATTCGTGCTGCTCAACCTGGCAGACAGCTTCGGGCAGTCAACGCCGCGCGGAATCGATGTGCGTCATGATTTGACCCAGACCGAGCTGGCGCAAATGGTTGGGGCCAGTCGCGAGACGGTGAACAAGGTGCTCACCGATTTCAAGGCGCGGCGCTGGATAGAAGTGCATCCGAACTCGATCCTGATCAAGGATCTGGATCGTCTGCGCAGCCGGATCGACTAGCCGCGCACCTGGCAGGTGAGCTCGATCTCGACCGGCGCATTGAGAGGTAGCACGGCCACACCCACTGCGCTGCGCACGTGCTGACCCTTTTCGCCGAAGATCTCGCCAAGCAGTTCCGAGGCACCATTCCCGACCGTCGGCTGGTCGTGGAAACTGGGGTCACTGGCGACGTAGACGACGATCTTGACGATGCGATCGATTCGGTCGACACCACCAGCCGCCTCGGCCGCAGCGGCCAGCGCATTCAGCGCGCATACCCGAGCGGCCGCAGTCGCCTCCGCTGGTGACACCTCGCGCCCCACCACACCCGTGGCAATGAGATGCCCAGACGCCACCGGCAACTGTCCCGATGTGAGAACCAGATCGCCGGTCCTGAGGGCAGGCACATAGGCAGCGAATGGTCGCACCACATCTGGAAGGGTGATACCGAGTGACAGGAGCTGGTCGGAGGTCGTCACCGCATCACTTCGCAACTGGACGCTTGAAGTAGCCCACCAAGGTGTCAGGATTTGGGCCGGGGACCAGTTGCACCAGCTCCCAGCCATCGGACCCGAAATTGTTCATGATCTGCTGCGAAACGTGGCTCAGGATCGGTGCTGTGAAGTACTCCCATTTGGTCATGCGGACAGCCTAATCGGTGAGGGTCCGGGAGGCTGTCTCCGTTCGGCCCACCGGGTGCAACTGCGAAGCACCGAGGGGCGCAGTGGACGTCTCGATCTCCTGGGAGAGGTCGGGCATCCGCTCAGATTCCTCCATCGAGGCCATCAACACGGCGCACCACGACTTGACGTCGGGTCGTTGACGTAGCAACTGGCGCCGTTCGCGTTCGGTGAGGCCACCCCAGACGCCCCATTCAATGCGGTTGTCGAGCGCTTCGGCCAAGCACTGAGCCCTGACCGGGCAACCCATGCATACCGTGCGCGCCCGCTTCTGGTCTTTCCCTTCCGGGAACAGCGCATCGGCCATTCCGCGGCACTTCGCCGACAAGGTCCAGTCATCGAGTTCGGCCAGCGTCATTGCTTCGCTCCTTCCCGCCCCGCCCCGACGGGGGAGCGTGCGATTGAGGTGTCACCTGAGGTCAATCTGGTGTTTCTCGTTGTGGATCTGCCTTTTCCGGACGCTACACCGGCCACCACGGATGCGCAATGCCTAGACTCACAGTCTAGTCACGTACTCTGGGCAGCATGAATCCACGCTCGGCCGGTACCAAGCTCTATGCCCTGACCATGTTCGTGGCTGTCAGCGTATTGTGCGGACTGCTCACCGCTGGATTGGCGTTGCCGCTGACCGCAGTAGCCGGGGGCGCGACCAAGTCCGCCGCCGACAGCCTGGAGAATCTACCGGCAACACTGAGCGTGCAGCCGCAGTCTGAGCGGTCCCGGATCCTGATGTCCGACGGATCGCTGCTGGCACAGTTCTACAACGAGAACCGTATCTACGTCACCCTCGACAAGATCTCGCCGACGATGCAGCTGGCGCAGCTGGCGATTGAGGACCACCGCTTCTACGAGCACGGTGCCATCGACCCGGTGGGAACCCTTCGAGCGTTTGTGCGCAACTCGACCGGCGGCGACACCCAGGGCGGCTCGACCCTCACCCAGCAGTACGTGAAGCAGGTCCTGATTGAGGCCGCCGCCGCCAACAACGACCAAGAGGGCATCCGCAAGGCGCAGGAAGTGACCATCAGCCGCAAGGTGCGTGAGTTGCGCTTTGCGATGGCTTTGGAGAACAAGTTCACCAAGGACCAGATTCTGGAGCGCTACCTCAACATCGCCTACTACGGCGCCAGCTCCTACGGGGTGGAGGCTGCGGCACACCGGTACTTCGACACCACTGCCGCCGAGCTGACCGTCGCCCAGTCAGCGATGCTGGCAGGCATCGTGCAGAACCCGGTGGCAAACGATCCGATCAACAACGTGCGCAATTCCATCGATCGCCGCAACGTAGTGCTGACCCGCATGCTGGAGCTCGGCTTCATCACGCAGGCTGAGCACGACACAGCGAAGAACACTGAATTCGACAAGACCAAGGTGCAACCGATCCGCAACGGTTGCATCGACTCGCCCTATCCCTTCGTCTGTCAGTACGTCTACAACACGCTGATCAGCAGCAAGATGCCCAGCCTCGGCAAAACACCACAGGAGCGCGCCGACCGAATCAACCGGGGTGGGTTGACCATCCAGACCTTGGTTGACCCGAAGGCGCAACAGGAAGCCGAGACGGCTGTCTCCTCACTGGTGGGGCCGACCGACCCGGTGATCTCGGTGGCGGTGATGATTCAACCCAAGACCGGGCTGATCGTCTCGATGGCGCAGAACCGTCAGGAGATGGGCAGCAAGCCGGGTGAGACCTGGTACAACTACGCGGTCGACGCCAAACTGGGCGGCGCCGAGGGCTATCAGGCCGGGTCAACCTTCAAGG
>JAGXHS010000058.1 GCA_024636075.1 Propionibacteriaceae bacterium | reverse complement strand
GGCAGCGTCAGATGTGTATAAGAGACAGGGCCCGATCGCTCCGGCGCGGCGGTGATCAGCTCCAGGATCGGGCTGTCGAAATCAGCCACCGGAGTGTCGGAACACCTCGATCTCTGGGCGCATCTGGTGCGCGATCTGACGCACGGTCACACGGTGGATTTCATCATCTGCGACGAAGCCCAGTTCTACCGCAGCGAACAGATTGACCAATTGGCGCGGATCGTCGACGAGTTGCACATCGACGTGTTCTGCTTCGGCATCATGGCCGATTTCCGCACGAAGCTCTTTCCTGGATCCAAGCGTCTGGTCGAGCTGTGCGATCGGATGGAGACCCTCCAGGTGAGCCCGCTGTGTTGGTGCGGCCAGCGCGCGACGCACAATGCCCGGGTGGTGAACGGCGAAATGATCGTCGAAGGCAGTCAGGTGGTCGTGGGTGACACCGGAGCTGACAAGGACGCCGTGCACTACGAGGTGCTCTGCCGCGCACACCACCGCCTGCGCGCGCCTCGCTCGGTTGCGAACAGCACCCTCAGCCCGGAAGCGCTGCCCGACGATCCAGGACCAGCTCTGACAGCTGACGGGTCCTGAACGCTCAGCCGGTTGGGATGGAAGCTGTGACAAGCTTGCGTAACGAGTGGAAGACTGTGAAGACGAGCTCCGGCACTATCCATTGCGGAGACCGTCGACGAGAAAGGACGATAGCGTGATCCCACGTGAGGAATCGGGCCCGATGCTCAACGGCCTGCCCACCAACCTTCCGGATCTCGACACCGAGGAGACAGCGGAGTGGCTGAATTCCTTGGACGGGATCATCGACGAGGGCGGCCGGAACCGAGCACGCTACGTCATCCTGAAGCTGCTTGAACGGGCCCGGGAGCGTCAGGTCGGGGTTCCTTCGCTGACCTCCACCGACTACGTCAACACCATCCCGCCGGAGCAGGAGCCTGCCTACCCCGGCGACGAGAAGCTCGAACGTGGCTACCGACGGCTGCTGCGCTGGAATGCCGCGATGATGGTGCATCGCGCCCAGCGCCCCGGTATCGGTGTCGGCGGCCACATCTCCAGCTACGCCTCCTCGGCGACGCTGTACGAGGTGGGCTTCAACCACTTCTTCCGCGGCAAGGACCATCCCGGCGGTGGCGACCAGATCTTCTTCCAGGGCCACGCCAGCCCCGGCATGTATGCCCGCGCCTTCCTTGAGGGGCGGCTCGAAGAAGCCGACCTGGACGGCTTCCGACAGGAAAACAGCCACTACGTGGACGGTGAGCTGCGCGCGCTGCCGTCATACCCGCACCCGCGCCAGATGCCGAAGTTCTGGGAGTTCCCGACAGTCAGCATGGGCATCGGGCCGATGAACGCCATCTATCAGGCGCAGTTCAACCGCTACCTGCACAACCGTGGCCTGAAGGACACCTCCGAGCAGCACGTCTGGGCTTTCCTCGGCGACGGCGAGATGGACGAACCGGAGTCCCGCGGTCTGCTGCAGCTGGCAGCGAACGAGGACCTCGACAACCTCACCTTCGTGATCAACTGCAACCTGCAGCGGCTGGACGGTCCGGTGCGCGGCAACGGCAAGATCGTCCAGGAACTGGAGGCATTCTTCCGAGGTGCCGGCTGGAACGTGATCAAGGTGATCTGGGGTCGTGGCTGGGATCCGCTGCTTGCAGAGGACTCCGACGGTGCCTTGGTGAACCTGATGAACACCACCACCGACGGTGACTTCCAGACGTTCAAGGCGAATGACGGCGCGTACGTGCGCGACCACTTCTTCGGTCGTGACCCGCGCACCGCCAAGATGGTCGCCGAATGGAGCGACGACCGGATCTGGGAGCTGCGTCGTGGTGGCCACGACTACTTCAAGATGTACGGCGCCTACAAGGCGGCCACCGAGTTCACCGGCGGACCGACCGTCATCCTCGCCCAGACGATCAAGGGCTACTTCCTGGGAAGCCACTTCGCCGGCCGCAACGCGACCCACCAGATGAAGAAGATGGCGCTGGACGATCTGAAGAACTTCCGTGATCGGCTGCACATGCCGATCAGCGACGAGGTGCTGGAAGAGAACCCCTACCAGCCGCCCTACGTGAATCCCGGTGCGGAGGATGAGCGGATTGCCTACATGCTGGAGCGCCGCAAGGCGCTGGGCGGTTACCTGCCCGAGCGCCGTGGCAAGAACAAGGCGATCACCCTGCCCAGCGCCAAGGCCTACAAGGGGGTCAAGAAGGGCTCCGGCAGCCAGCAGATCGCCACCACGATGGCGTTCGTCCGGTTGTTGAAGGACATGATGCGCGAGAAGGAGTTCGCACCGCACGTGGTGCCGATCATCCCTGACGAGGCGCGCACCTTCGGTATGGACTCGTTCTTCCCGACGATCAAGATCTACAACCCCCACGGGCAGAAATACACCCCGGTGGACAACGAGCTGATGCTCTCCTACCGCGAAGCCACCAACGGCCAGATCCTACACCTGGGCATCAACGAGGCCGGGTCGATGGCCGCGTTCGCCGCAGCCGGGTCCTCGTACGCGACGCACAACGTACCGATGGTGCCGGTCTACGTCTTCTACTCGATGTTCGGCTTCCAGCGCACCGGTGACAGCATCTGGGCGGCGGCGGACCAGCTGGCCCGCGGCTTCCTGATCGGAGCCACCGCCGGACGTACCACGCTGACCGGCGAGGGAACCCAGCACATGGACGGTCACTCGCTGCTGCTGGCCGCCACCAACACCGCCATCTGTGCCTACGATCCGGCATACGCCTACGAGATCGCCCACATCGTCCAGAACGGTCTGGAGCGGATGTACGGGGAGAACCCGGACGATGTCATCTACTACTTGACCGTCTACAACGAGCCAGCCGTGCAACCGGCCGAGCCCGAGGACGTGGACACCGAAGGCATTCTGCGCGGCATGTACCTGCTGCGGGAGGGTGACTCCGAAGGCGTCGGTGACGACGCACCCCGCGCCCAGCTGCTGGCTTCCGGGGTCGGCGTCCCGTGGATGTTGGAGGCCCAGGAGTTGCTCAAGGACGACTGGGGTGTCGTGGCTGATGTGTGGAGCGTCACCAGCTGGGGCGAGCTCCGCCGCGAAGGCCTCGAAGCTGACAAGAGGGCCTTCCTGTATCCCGACGAGGAGCAGCAGACGCCGTGGGTGACCCAGAAGCTCGACGGTCGTCCCGGCCCGGTGATGGCGGTGAGCGACTGGATGCGTCAGGTGCAGGACCAGATCCTGAACTGGGTGCCGGGTGAGTTCCACTCGCTCGGCGCTGACGGGTTCGGCTTCTCCGACACCCGCGCCGCCGCACGCCGGTACCTCCACATCGATGGTCCCTCCGTCGTGGTGCGGACCCTGCAGGTGCTCGCCGAGCGGGGCGAAGTCGATGACGAGCTGGCCAAGAAGGCGGCCGACAAGTACAAACTGCTCGACGTCACGGCCGGAGAGTCCGGAGCGGTGGGCGGGGACGCCTGAGGCGTCGAGGCAACAGAAAGGGCTTAGGTGAAGAGCACAGCTACCCGGCAAGGGGGAGACCAGCAGCATTTGGGTCTCACCGAAGGAACGATGGTCCAGGAATTGGGCTGGGATTCCGACGTGGACGAGGAGCTGCGAACAGCAGTCATGGATGCCATCGACGGCGATTTGGTCGAAGAAACCAATGAGGCGGTCGATGCCGTGCTGCTGTGGTGGCGGCAGGAGGATGGTGACGTGGCCGATGGGTTGGTGGATGGGTTGACTGATCTGTCGGACGCCGGATTCATCTGGTTGCTGACACCGAAGGTGGGCCGCGACGGTCACATCGATCCTGCTGATGTGGCGGAAGGGGTCGTCACTGCAGGCATGGCCCTCACCTCCACGGTGAACATGTCCACCGGCTGGCAGGCCACCAAGGTGGTCCGGCCGAAGGCCTCCCGCAAGTGATCGCGCCCACTGCAGCGGCGTCTGTGGCGCTGCGGTGAGCCGCATCCTGCGGGTGGGGTTGGCACAGTTCGACGCCGCCAAGAGCCCTGCCGCGAATCTGGCGCGTATCGCCGAGTTCACCGAGCAGGCTGTCGCGCAGCACTGCCGACTGGTGGTGTTCCCGGAAGCCTCGATGGCGTCCTTCGAGGCAACGCCCGGAGAGGTCGCGCAACCCTTGGACGGCACGTTCTTCGACGGGTTGCGTGATCTTGCCCGCCGGCAGTCGGTGCTACTGGTGGTCGGATGCTTTGAACCGGCCGAAGACGGCAGGGTGTACAACATGCTGTTCGCCACCGACGGTGAGGGCATCGAGGAGCGCTATCGCAAAATCCACCTCTTTGACGCCTTGGGCACCACTGAATCTGCAACTGTTGCGCCCGGCAACGAGATGGTTGTCTTTGACGCGCTCGGCACCCGGATCGGGTTGGCGACCTGCTACGACGTGCGTTTCGCGGCATTGTTCACGGCACTCGGCAAGGACGGCGCCGAGGTGATCTGCCTGCCTGCGTCGTGGGCCGATGGCGCCACCAAAGCCGAGCAGTGGGACGTGCTGATCCGTGCCCGGGCGATGGATGCCCAGGCCTGGGTGCTGGCAGCCGACCAGAGCGCCCATGACACCGGTGGCAGGAAACCTCTGGGGATCGGGCGTAGTGCTGTTGTTGATCCGCTCGGCGTGGTGACCGCGCGTGAGGGAGGCGACGAATCCCTGCTGATCGCCGACATCGAACTCGATCGGGTGGGTAAGGTTCGCGCCGCAGTGCCCATCCTTCAGTGAGGCCGGAGCTGGCGCTCAGTTCTTGACAGTGATGCCGGCCTCAGCAAACTCCGAGAGAACGTCATCCAAATCGTCCGGAGCGACGGCTGCGGTCAGCTCCACCAACACGGTGGTGCCCAGACCGGCGCGGGCAGCGTCCAGCGCGGTGGCTTTCACGCAGTAGTCGGTGGCGATGCCGCAGACGTCCACGGCGTCGATGCCGTGTTGGTGCAGCCAGTCGATCATGGTGAGGCCGGAGGCGCTGTGGCCCTCGAATCCGGAGTAGGCGGCCGAGTACTCGCCCTTGTCGAAGACGGCGTTGAAATCTCGGAACCCAAGCGCAGGGGAGAACTCGGCGCCGATGGTGCCGACCCGGCAGTGCGGTGGCCAGGAATCCACGAAGTCGGGGCTCTTGCTGAAATGGTCGCCGGGGTCCACATGGGCGTCCCTGGTGGCGAGCAACGCTGAATAGTCCGAACCCTTCTGCTGGATGTAGCGGGTGATGGACCGTGCGACCTCCTGGCCCCCGGGAACGGCCATCGAGCCGTCTTCGCAGAAGTCGACCTGGACATCTACCACGATCAGTGCACGGCTCATGCGTTCATCGTAGGAGAATCGACCGAGCATTGGAGCAGGAGAGCTCCCGAAACAGCAGCAGGATGCTCCACCGTCAGTGGACGGCTCCGACTCACTCCTGATCACTCGCCGCGACAGGCCTGTGCTGACTGGCTGCGCTGAGCTGGGCTTCCCCCGGACCTGGATTTGATCGGCACCGTCAACCGGTCACGGCTGCCACTGCGCCGCTTCGATCAGCGATGGTCCGTACCACGTGATCAGCCGCCCGTTCACCAGCCGGGTCGGTGCCGTTGAGAACGCCTCCGGCCCGTCGTGGGCTGTGAAGTTGTACGGCTCGTCCGGCAGCAGCACCATATCGACGTCGGTATCGTCGATCAAGGAAAGCGACACCTTGGGGTACCGGTCAGGATACCCGGCGAACACGTTGTCCAGCCCTCGTCGACGCAGCAGATCATCGGTGAAGTTGTCCCGGCCGATGACCATCCATGGGTCGCGCCAGATCGGCACCGCCACCCGTGGCAGCGTCCCCGTCTGGGCTGAGGATGGTTCCCAGGCCGATTGTGCCTGTTCCAGCCACGACGGCACCCCCCATCCGAGCGCCTGTTCGAACAGCCGCCTGATGGAGGACAGAGCTTGGGGCACCGTCTCGATCACCGTCACCCAGACGGCCACACCGGCTTCACGCAGTCGACGGACGTCCAGCTCTCGGTTCTCCTCTTTGTTGCACACCACCAGATCCGGAGCCAAGCGGATGATCGCCGGGACGTCGGGGTTTTTCGTCCCGCGAACTCGGGTCACGTCGAGGTCAACAGGGTGGGTGCACCAGTCGGTCGCACCCACCACGGCGTCACGTCTCGTCGTCGCGAGCGCCTCGGTGAGGGACGGCACCAGCGAAACGACCCGCGTGGCGGGAGGCCTCACCTTGACAGGCGCACCGAGATCGTCGAGCAGCACGTCATCCACACTACGTGGGTAGCTACTCCACGGATCCGGGTACGTCGGTACAGCACACCACCGGCGCACACCCTCGCTTGTGCGCCCCCACTGGGCGCTTGCCGGAAATGGGCAAACTCAGGCGAGCGCTCCCGCACTCCGAAGATCTTGCGGTCATCATCACCACCGCCCGCTCGTACTGGCGCCTTCCGCGCGAATATCGCGCGACTTTCCACAAAACCAGTACCGAAGGGGCATTGTACTGGTTGAGTCGTGTAATGGTAGACATCGCGGCTGCACAGGTGCGGACACTGCTCGCCGAACACTTGCTCGTCGATGGCATGCCGCTGGTCCTCGATCTGGATGCGTCCCAGGGCACCACCCTGGTCGACCAGGCCACCGGTGAGCGGTACCTCGACATGTTCACGTTCTTCGCTTCGTCGGCGCTCGGCATGAACCACCCGGGCCTCACCCAGGACGACCAGTTCCGCGCGGACCTGCTGCAAGCGTCCATGAACAAGCCGAGCAACTCCGACGTCTACACCGTCCCGATGGCGCGCTTCGTTGACACGTTCGCCCGCGTTCTGGGCGATCCGGAACTGCCGCACTACTTCTTCATCGAGGGCGGCTCGCTCGCCGTCGAGAACGCCCTCAAGGTCGCCTTCGACTGGAAGTCCCGCTGGAACGAGGCGCACGGCATCAGCCCTGACCTCGGGACGCAGGTGATGCACCTCACCGGCGCGTTCCACGGACGCTCCGGCTACACCATGAGCCTGACCAACACCGACCCCAACAAGGTCGCGCGGTTCCCCAAATTCAGCTGGCCACGGATCACCTCGCCCTACATCGCCGACGACCGAGACGTCGCAGCCTGGGAACGCCGGACACTCGATGAAGCCCGGGATGCGTTCGAGGCCAACCCGCACGACATCGTCTGTTTCATCATGGAATCGATTCAGGGCGAGGGCGGCGACCACCACTTCCGTCCAGAGTTCTTCGCCGCGATGCGCGAGTTGTGCCACGCCCACGACGCATTGTTCGTCGTCGACGAAGTGCAGACCGGCGGCGGCATGACCGGCAAGCCCTGGGCCTACCAGCACAAAGGCACAACGCCGGATGTGGTCGCGGTCGGCAAGAAGCTTCAGGTTTGCGGGGTGATGGCCGGCGGGCGCGTGGACGAGGTTCCGGACAACGTGTTCCGCGTCTCCAGCCGGATCAACTCCACGTGGGGCGGCAGCCTGACTGACATGGTACGGAGCCGCCGCATCCTCGAAGTGATGGAAGCAGACAACCTCATCGACAACGCGGCCGAGCGCGGCACCGAACTCCTCGACGCCCTCCGCGGCGTGGCGCAGGGCCACGACATCGTCGGCAACCCGCGCGGTCTCGGCCTGATGTGCGCTCTGACGCTCCCGAACACAGCCATCCGCAACCGCATCCTCGAACACCTGCTGGACGACGAGCACATCATCATGCTCGGCTGCGGGGAACGATCCTTGCGGGTACGTCCGCCGTTGACCGTCACCTCTGATGACATCGCACAGGCGATCGACGCACTCGAGCGCGTCCTCACCAGTGTCGAAGCGGAGTAGGAGCGCGATGCACAACACCCACGACCTGCGGGCCGCCTTTTCCCGTTCGCTGTCACGCATGTACGGCACCGAGGTGCCCGCCTACAACACGCTCGTCGACGTCTCCACCGCAGTGAACACCGACTACCTCGCCGCGCATCCCGTCACCGCAGAGCGTCTCGGACGGATCGATCGCGTCACCGCCGAACGCCACGGCGCCATCAGGGTCGGGACGGCAACCGAGCTGCGCCAGGTCGCCCAGATCTTCGCTGCCCTCGGCATGGCCCCGGTCGGCTTCTACGACCTGCGCGGAGACGCCACCACCTCCCTACCCATCGTGTCCACCGCTTTCCGCCCGACGACCAGGGATGCGCTCGCGATCAACCCGTTCCGAGTCTTCACCTCGGTGCTCGTCACCGACGATCGGCGCTACTTCGACGCCGGCCTGACCGCTGCGCTCGACGAGTTCCTGGCCTCCCGGCAGTTGTTCCCCGACGAGTTGATCGTCCTGGCCGAACGTGCCGAGGCCGATGGCGAACTGGGCGACACCGACGCCGAGCGGTTCCTTGAACTCGCCACCGGATCGTTCGAGTTGTCCGGTGAACCGGTGGACCGCGCCTGGTACGCCCGGCTGGCACGCATCTCGGGCGTCGCCGCCGACATCGGCGGCGTCCGCGCGACGCACATCAACCACCTCACGCCCCGTGTCCTCGACATCGACGACCTCTACGCCCGGATGAGCGCGCTCGGCATCGCGATGATCGACGAAGTGCAAGGCCCACCAGCATGGGAGGGCCCAGACGTATTGCTGCGCCAGACGTCGTTCAAGGCGCTCGCCGAGCGGCGCAGGTTCCGCGAAACCGACGGGTTGGTCACCGACGGTGAGTTGAGCGTCCGGTTCGGTGAGGTCGAGCAGCGCGGCATCGCGCTGACCCAGACGGGACGCGACCTCTACGACGTGATGATCGCCGAGGTGGACGAGCGATCGGCCGGTCTGGATGCGGCCGAGCGCAACGAGATCAAACTCGACGTCTGGCGGGCCAATCTGCCCGCGACCGAGGACGGACTCGCCGACGCGGGTTTGGCTTGGTTCGAGTACGAGAGGAAGGGCGATCAGGTGGTTCGAACCCCCATCGTGTACGAGGACTTCCTGCCGCGCTCGGCAGCTGGCATATTTGCTTCCAACCTGTCGGATGCAGGCAGCCGGGATGCATCGCGCGAAGGCGCGCACCGCGACGAGGCGTGGCTCGCTGAAGCGATGGGACGCCCAGTCTGCGACACCATGGAGTTGTACCGGGCACAAAGCGATGCTTCTGCGACACGGAGCCGAGGAGACGGTGATGAAAACGAACGCTGAACTGATCGATCTCGCCCGCTCCGCACTGCGTGACCTCGGCGTGGACACCGACGCCCCCACCGGTCACCTGATCGCCCGGTCGCCGCTGACCGGTGAGGATCTGTTCCCGGTGCCTGCCACCCCAAGCATGCGCGACGCGATCACCAAGGCAGATGCCGCGTTCGACGAGTGGCGAAACGTCCCGGCTCCGGTGCGGGGCGCGCTGGTGAAACGTCTCGGCGAGCTGCTCGGCGAACACAAGCAGACCCTCGCCACGCTGGTGACGATCGAGGTCGGCAAGATCACCTCTGAAGCACTTGGCGAGGTGCAGGAGATGATCGACATCTGCGACTTCGCGGTCGGACTGTCCCGCCAGCTCTACGGCAAGACGATGCCTTCGGAGCGTCCCGGCCACCGACTGCAGGAGGTCTGGCACCCGCTCGGCGTGGTCGGGGTCATCTCGGCGTTCAACTTCCCGGTAGCGGTCTGGTCGTGGAACACCGCTGTCGCGTTGGCGTGTGGCGACACGGTCGTGTGGAAACCATCAGAGCTGACGCCGCTGTGCGCGCTGGGCTGTGCTGCGCTGCTGGAGCGGGCGGCCCGTGAGCTCGGCGCCCCCGAGGGAATCCACCAGCTCGTCCTCGGTGGCCGCGATGCGGGTGCGGCCCTCGTCGACGATCCACGGGTCGCGCTCGTCAGCGCCACCGGATCGACCCGGATGGGGCGCGAGGTGGGTCCGCGAGTGGCAGCCAGATTCGGTCGATCGTTGCTGGAACTGGGCGGCAACAACGCCACGATCGTCACACCGTCGGCCGACATGTCGGTGGCGATCAATTCCATCGTGTTCGCGGCCGCAGGGACGGCCGGCCAGCGTTGCACGTCCAATCGTCGGCTGATCGTCCACCGCTACCTGGCTGACGACGTCGTCTCAAAGCTGGCGGCTGCGTTCGACCGGTTGCCGATCGGTGACCCGTTCGAGCAGGGAACGCTCGTCGGGCCGCTGGTGAGCGAAGCCTCCTACGAGGCGATGCAGGCAGCTCTGAAGGCTGCATCAGAGGCAGGTGGTGAGGTCATCTGTGGCGGCGAACGGGTTGATGTGGGTGCAGGAGGTCATTGGGCGCGTCCCGCTCTGGTGCGCGTCCCGGAGCAGTCGGGGGTGGTGTTGGAGGAGACCTTCGCACCGATCCTGTACGTGCTGAGCTACGACGACCTCGATGAAGCCATCGCGATGCACAACGGCGTCGTCCAGGGCTTGTCGGCGGGAATCTTCACCAATGACCACGCCGAGGCCGAGCGGTTCCTCGCCGAAGCTGACACCGGTATTGCCAACGTGAACGTCGGGACGTCAGGCGCCGAAATCGGCGGAGCGTTCGGCGGTGAAAAAGCGACCGGTGGCGGACGCGAATCCGGGTCCGATGCGTGGCGCTCCTACATGCGCCGGGCCACCAACACGATCAACTATTCCGGGTCGGTCGCGCTCGCCCAAGGGGTCGACTTCTCGGTCTGATGCGCGCCCTGAGCAACCCGGGACACACCACTCCACGTCTTGGTGCGCTGGTCCCGCGGCTGGAAACACAACCGGTTGAGCCCAATCAATTCACGTCGATTCGCTACGGCGAACGTCTCGCCGAGATAGGGGCCACCCCCTCGATCGGGACCGTCGGGGACAGCTTCGACAACGCCCTCGCTGGAGACGGTCAACGGCCACTACAAGGCAGAACTGGTCTATGGACCCACCCACCAACGCCCGTGGCAGAAGTTGAGACTGAACTCGCGCGAGTCCGTCAGGAGCTCGCCTCCCACCGACGTGAGGAAACGGACTCGTAACAGCGCTCAGTTCCCATCGGCTGACGAGCGGCGTTTGAGCTGGGCTCCCTCAGTGGACCGGGACGGAGCCTCGGGCACCGTCTCCATCACCGTCACCCAGGCGGCCACACCGGCCTCAGGCAGTCGAGGGAAGTCCAGTTCTTCGGTTCGCCTGCTTGTTGCACACCGCCAGATCCGCAGCGCAGCGGATGATCGCCCAGATGTCAGGGTCCTTCTGCGTCTCGGCCTGAACTAGGGTGTAAGGCGTGGAGGAGGGAATGGGGGTCCGCGAGTCGGCTGCGACACTGCGTATCGCAGCGCTGAGTGAGCTCACCGCGCTCGGCGGCAATCAGTCCGCGTGCACGCGGGCGAAGAACGGCGATTCTTTCCCCGCGTACAAGTTCCACGAGGGGCGGTTGGCGGCGGCGAGCGAGCTCATGCGCAACAGGGGTGACGAGGTCACGCCGGAGGTGGCGCTCGTGGCGCTCGGTGTGCGGTGGCAGGCCGAGGTTGAGCGTCGGGTGAATCAGGGCCCCGATTGGCGGGCCTACGCTGCGGGTGGGCTCGATGCTGCATCTGAACTCATGGCAAAGCATGGGGTCGAGTGACTGGACGTTCTGTTTCAGACACGTGGCAATCAAGGCCACTACCGGGATGACGACTCCCGCACCAAACTGAACAGCATCCTGGAGTCTTCGGACATGTCGGGGGATTCTCATGAGGCGTCACCCTTGGTGAAGGGCGTGGGTTGTGCTTCGTTCTTCCGGCCTCGGCGATTCGCCGAGGCCCAGGCCCTGAGTCGAGCAGCCGAAGTCAGGTCTTCGCATAGTCTGGGAGTGTGAACGAGATCACCACGCCGCAAGCATCCGCCGGTCGCCGGGTCGTGCTGGTGCACGGCGCCACGTCCGGCCCCTGGGTGTTCGACGGGTGGGCCGCCCGGTGGCCCGGCGAGGACGTGCGCATCCCCGATCTCCAGGAGGGGCTCGACGTGGCCCACGCCACCATGACCGACTACGCCAACCGGGTGCTGGCCGCGGTCGATGACCAACCGGCGGTCCTCTGCGGCTGGAGCATGGGTGGCCTGGTCGCGATGATGGCCGCGCGCCACTGTCAGCCCACCGCCCTGGTGGTGATCGAGCCCAGCGTCCCCGCGGAGATCGACGGCGGCGACCCCGACTGGCCGTTGGAGACCGGCACTTATGACGCCGAGTCCGTCTACGGCCCATCGGTGCCGGGCATGCGTCACCGGCCCGAGTCCCTGCTGGGTCGGTGCGAGCGTAAGCGCGGTATCAGCATCCCGGCGATCAACTGCCCTCTGCTCGTCGTGGCCGGGCGCGACTACGTCGCCACACGCGGCCGTCCGGTGGCCGAGTACTACGGTGCGGACCTCGTGGAGTTCCCGGAGCTGAGCCACTTCCAGCTCGTCGGGGACCAGCAGGTGCGCGATGCTGTCGCGCAGTGGGCGGGCTCGGTCGCCCACCCGCAGCCTTCCTCATAGGCAGGCTGCCGCCAGCTTCACCCAGCCGCTACGACGACCGGGCCATGCAGGCCTCGCACTTCCATCCGAAACAACAGCAACTCGATCAACAACCACTGAGCATCCGAGAGCACTTGAAGCCGCGACATGCGATCAGACTCTCAGCGCACCGCCGATCCATGTGCCAGACACGCCCTGGCTCCCAGGCTCAGGCCCGCGCCTTTGGAGACCGTTGCTACTGTTTACGACAGATCACGATATGTCGTTGACCGAAGCGAAGGGGAACATCATGCACGGTCGTCACTACTCCTCCAGCACGCTGGGCCACGGCTGGCCCCTGGCCGGCATGGCGGGTCGCCTACAGGGATTCGCCGCCCCGGGTGGTCGCCGCGCGGGCCGCGGCGACATCCGGACGGCCATCCTGCGGCTGCTGTCCGAGGAGCCCATGCACGGTTACCAGATCATCCACGAGCTCGCCGATCGCAGCGGTGGCGTCTGGAAACCCAGCGCGGGGTCGGTGTACCCGACGCTGCAGTTGCTGTGCGACGAGGGTCTCGTCGAATCCGAGCAGGCGGCCGGCAAGAAGGTCTACCACCTGACGGAATCGGGCCGGGACGCCGTCGCCGAGTTCGACGGCAAGCGTGCCCCGTGGGAGGACGCCGCAGAGGCCGTCCCGGGCGGAAGCGGCTACCATCAGGCTGCCGGACGGCTGCTGCAGGCCGTCTTCCAGGTGGGCAAGACCGGCTCCGCGGCCCAGTGGGCGGCGGCGGCCGCGGTCATGGACACCGCACGGAAGCAGCTCTACGCGGTCCTCGCAGAGGACTGACCGACCAGCAACCACCACCCACCCGGAGGCTGCATGAAGAGGTCGGTCCTGCGAGCCCGCTATTGGCGGATCGTGTTCTTCTTCGCTCGGGTGACGGCGAGCGTCATCGGCTGGGAGATCGTCCTGCGCCGCCTCGGTCTGGGTCGACTCTCGAACCGGACCCGCGCCTCGCGCAACCGGCGCACGGCCGTCCGGTTCCGGGCGCTGGCGATCTCGATGGGCGGCCTGATGATCAAGGTCGGCCAGTTCCTGTCAGCGCGCTTCGACGTGCTGCCGCCAGAGATCACCGCCGAGCTGTCCGGGTTGCAGGACGAGGTGCCGCCGGAGGAGTTCGCGGCCATCCGTGAGGTCGCCCTCGGTGAGTTGGACCTGCCGTTGCTGGAGCACTTCGCGTGGTTCGACACCGAGCCGCTCGCCGCGGCGTCCCTCGGTCAGGTGCACCGGGCCCGACTGCAGGACGCCGACGCAGCCGAGTTGGGGTTCGGCGACGTGGTCGTCAAAGTGCAGCGTCCGCACATCCACCAGGTGATCGAGGTCGACCTGGCCGCCCTGCGTCGGGTAGGCGGGTGGCTGACCCACTACCGGCCCATCGCCGACCGGGCCGACGTGCGGGGGCTCGTCGAAGAGTTCGCCGCCACGACCCTGGAAGAGGTCGACTATCTCGCCGAAGCCTCCAACGCCGAGACCTTCGCCGCCAACTTCGCCGACGACCCACGGGTCGACGTGCCGCGCGTGGTCTGGGAGTTGACATCCCGCCGCGTGCTGACTCTCGAGGACGTCAGCGCGATCAAGCTGGGCGACCACGACGCCATCACGGCAGCCGGCATCGACCGGGCGGAGGTGGCGGAGGTGCTGGTCGACACCTATCTGCAGCAGATCTTCACCGACGCCTTCTTCCACGCCGACCCACACCCGGGCAACCTGTTCGT
>JAGXHS010000002.1 GCA_024636075.1 Propionibacteriaceae bacterium | reverse complement strand
GTTCGTCGGCGCCTGCTTCGCCGTACAGCCGCGCGAGTTCCACCGGATCACCGGCATCGCGGAGGTTGCGGAAGTTGACGCCCTTCACGACGCGTCCGTCGTGGACGTCCAGACACGGGATCACCCTGATCGCGACAGACATCGGCGTGCTCCTTCCGAACGGCAGCACAAGGCTATCGCGACCCTCACCGGCGGCACCGGGTCGTGGACCCGCCGGTGAGACGGGAGCCATCGCCTCAGTCCTCGTCAGGGTCGAACTCGACCACCCCGCGGCGCATTTCGGTGATCACCTGACGGCAGGTGCGTGACAGGTCACCGCGGCCAGCTGCCGTCGCGATCTGTCCAGCCATGTCGATCACCTGCCGAACCCAGCGCACGAAGTCCCCCGCCGGCAAGCCGGAGAGATCCAGCACCGAGGCCAGCGGTTCGCCGGCAGCCCAGGCGTAGGCGGCTTCGGCGAACCCGATGTCAGGCTCCGGGTCGCGGTCGAGGCGATGGTCCCGTTCCAGCAGACCGACCCTGCGCCAGGTGGCCCGCAGCTGTGTCTGCGCAGCCTCGCTGAGGCGATCAGGCATCCGCACCGGGCGGGCCTGGTCACGCATCCGCGACTCGTACACCAAACTGGACAAGACGGCCGCCAGCTGCGGCGCGTCCAGACCGTCGAAGACGCCATCACGGATGCACTCGGCTGCCACCAGATCCAGCTCTGAGTAGATCCGGGCCAGCATCCGTCCCGCGTCGGTGACCTCGTCGCCAGTCTCCGGATCCAGATAGCCGAGCGCCTGCAGCACCCCGCACAGCTTGTCGAAACGCCGCGCGATGGTGTTGGTGCGTGCCTCGGCCTTGCGCTCCACCTGTCTGGTCTCGCGTTCAAGGCGCATCGCCCGCTCGGCGAACCGGGCATGGGACTCCCGATCAGGGCACTGATGACATGGGTGCTGTTTCAGTTCACGACGCAGTCTGGCCACCTGGTCGGCGATCTCGGCATCCGAGGGTGGCTTGGCGGCTCGCTCCGCGTCCGGGTTGAGGTGCTGCAATTTCGCAAGGAATGATGCGCTCAGGTTGCGCCGGGCGACTGGTTTCCTCGGGTCGAACGACTTCGGGATCCGGATCCGTCCGATCACTGACGTGGGGCTGGGGAAGTCGTTCAGGCTCAGCCTGATGAACTCACGCTCCTCGGTGACCACCAGCGGGTGCGGTTCCCGGTCACGTCCGCGACCCGGGTCGATGACCGCAGCCCAGCCTTCATGTTTGCCGCCCGGCACCCGGATCACGTCACCGGGTTCCAGGATCACCAAGGATTGCAGCGCTTCGGCCCGCCGGTCGGCCTTGCGCAGCCGAGCGCCTTCCGCCTCCAGCTGGGTGATGTCCTCCCGCAGCCGCGCGTACTCGGCGAAGTCGCCGCGATCACAGGCGGCCGCTGCCAGGTAGCGGTCGATGTCGGTGGTGTTGCGGTCCACAGATCGCGCCATCTGTACCACGGTGCGGTCGGTCTGGAACTGGGCGAAGGACTGTTCCAGCAGTCCCCTGGCGCGCTCCCGGCCAAGCTGGGCAACCAGATTGACGCTCATGTTGTAGCTGGGCGTGAACGACGACTTGAGCGGGTAGGTACGCCGGGAGGCCAACCCGGCGACCGCCCGAGGGTCCATCCCGGGCTGCCACAACACGACGGCGTGACCCTCGACGTCGATGCCACGCCTCCCGGCCCGACCGGTCAGCTGGGTGTACTCGCCGGGTGTGATGTCAGCGTGGGTCTCCCCGTTGTACTTGACCAGTTTCTCGATCACCACCGTGCGAGCCGGCATGTTGATGCCCAGGGCGAGGGTCTCGGTGGCGAAGACCACTTTCAGCACGCCCGCCTCGAATGCCTCTTCCACGACGCCCTTGAATGCCGGCAGCAGGCCTGCGTGGTGGGCGGCGATCCCTCGACGCAGAGCTTCACTGAAGGTGTCGTGGTCCAGCGCCGCGAGATCACGAGGGTTCATGCTGCCGGTGTGCCGCGCGTTGATCTCAGCCAATTGCCGCTGCTCGTCACTCCCGGTCAGCGACACACCGCTGCCGAGCAGCTGGCGCACCGCAGTGTCACAGCCCTGCCGGGAGAAGACGAAGACGATGGCCGGCAGCAGCCGGGCGCGCGCCAACTGCTCGACCATGGTGTCGCGCCGGGTGAGGTTGGATCTGGACCCGCTGGTTCTGTCCCCACCGCCCCGGTCACGACCGCGACCACCATCGCGATGACGGGAGTGCGCCGCACCACCGAACTGCCCGGAACCGTAGGCAACGGCCTTCTTCCCCTTGCCAGAGCGTCCCCGCGGTCGGCGGGAATCGTCGCGCTGGGTGCGCGACTCGTTCTTGGCCAGGTTCAACAGTTCGGCATTCACGTCCGGGGTGCGGGTACCGGGCAGCGCAATGGCGCTGGGCGCCGTGTCGGCGAAGAGATCAACGATGCGCTTGCCCACCATGACGTGCTGGTACAGCGGCACGGGCCGCCGTTCGGAAACCACCACCTCGACGCGTCCACGGACCTCGTCCAGCCAGTCACCGAACTCCTCGGCGTTGCTCACCGTGGCGGACAAGCTGACCAGTTGCACCGATCTTTCGAGGCCGAGGATCACTTCTTCCCAGACCGCGCCACGGAACCGGTCCGCGAGGTAGTGCACCTCATCCATCACCACGTATCCGAGGTTGTTCAACGTCGTCGAGCGGGCGTAGATCATGTTGCGCAGCACCTCGGTGGTCATCACCACGATCTGCGCCTCCGAGTTCACCGACGAGTCCCCGGTCAGAAGTCCGACCCGATCCGCACCGTGCTGCGCCACCAGATCGTGGTACTTCTGGTTGCTCAGCGCCTTGATCGGGGTGGTGTAGAAACACTTGCGGTGGGTCTCCAGAGCGCACCAGACGGCGAACTCCGCGACCACAGTCTTCCCCGAACCGGTGGGCGCAGCGACGAGCACCCCGGCGCCGGCCTCCACGTGGGCGCAGGCCTGCACCTGGAAGTCGTCCAATGTGAACTCGTAGCTGGCGGCAAAGCTCTGGAACAGCGCGCCACTCGGCCTCGGCGCATCTTCATCGAAGAGGGCGGGCGATTCCTGGTTGTCATCCATTGCTGGCCAGCCTAGTGGCCCCCGATCAGCTGGGAACGTAGACCGACAACGAGCGATGCAAACAGCTGGCCTGCACCGGAACGTCGCCCAGTTCTTCACCGTCAGCCATGGCGAACATGTGGTCGCCGTCGATGGTGACCTGTTTGACACGAAACTGTTCGACGGCTGGGTCGTTGGCGAACCTGCCCGAATACGTCAATGGCAGCAGTCGGAGCAGGGTCGCTCGACTCACCGGATGCACGATGGTGATGTCGAGCAACCCATCAGTGACATCGCTGCCGGGACAGATCTCCATCCCGCCGCCGAAGTAGCCGGCGTTGCCGACGGCCACGAACATCGCCGGCACCTCGCGTGGCTCCCCGTCGAGAACGAGTCGATAGTGCAAGGGTTCGAAGGTGGCGAGTTCCTTCAGCGCCACCCAGGCGTATGCCAGTGGCCCCAGCGGCAGAGTGAGTTCGTTGGTCCGGCGGTTGACCCGGGCGTCGTAGCCGGTGCTGATCACCGATCCCACGAAGCGGGTCTCCGCCCCACCGACCAGCGGCCCGGCGGCTCGGGTGACATCGATCCGCTGGATGCGGCCGCCGACGATCGCCCGGGTGGCGTCGAGCACCCCGCTGGGAATTCCGGCACCCCGGCAGAAGTCATTTCCTGTTCCGGCCGGAATCACCCCAAGCGGCACATCGCTGGTGGCACAGGCGTTCACCCCAAGGTGAGCCATTCCATCGCCCCCCATCACCACCAGTGCATCGCTGCGTCCACGGACGGCGACCGGTCGGGCGTTTTCAACGGCCTGAATGCTGCGCAGCCGGGCGTCGTCGAAGCTGGTGGCCTGGTGCACCTGCAGGTGGGCGTCGGGCAGCTTGGTCAGCAGTTCGGCACACACCTTGGGAAGCAGTCGCCGCGCCCGACCGCGGCCAGCGCTCGGGTTCACCACCAAGGTGATCCGGGGTCCGTCGAATCGTTGCAGCACCATGGCCGAATCAGTCGACTTCGGGGTCTTCGAACCCGTCAATCTTCATGTCGGCGGTCTGCGATGCAACCCGCTTGTCGTGCCGACGGCAGATCACCTCGGCCAACAGGTACATGAGCGACATCGGTAGTGCCATTGCCGTCATCGAGAACGGATCGGTGGACGGCGTGGCCGCCGCCCCGAAGACGAAGCAGGCGAAGATCGCCGGTAGCCGGGCAGCCTTCAAGTGCTCGGCCTTCACCACGCCCAGCAGATTCAGCATCACCAACACCACCGGCAACAAGAAGCTGGCACCGAACAGCGTCAACAGCTTGATCTCGTTGGCGAGGAAGGTGTTCGCCTCCAGCAAGGCCAGCGCGTCCTGATCCTTTGGCACGAAACCGATCATCACCTCGTAGCCCTTGGGAGTGACGAAGTAGCCCGTGGCAATCCCACCCAGGAACAGCGGCACAGCGGCACCCAGGAAGTAGAAGGCCCACCGCTTCTCCTTCTGCAGCAAGCCGGGCATGATGAACGCCCACAGTTGGTACAGCCACACCGGACAGGTGAGCACCACACCGGCGACGGCAGCCACCTTGAGCCGCATCAGGAAGGACGACGAGATGCCTTCATAGGTGACGTGCAACTCAAGGTCCGGTCGCGCTTCAGCCAGCTTGCGGGCCGCTTCCTCGTACGGCCACATCACGATGTTGAGCAACGGATCGTACACGAAGTAGGCAGCGATCGTGCCCACCAGAATGACAGCGGCCGACACCATGACCCGGTAGCGGAACTCCTTGAGGTGGTCCACCAGGGCCATGGTGCCGTTCTCATCAGGTTTGGGCGGCTTCAACCAGCTCAGGTCTGGTCGTCGCCCAGCGAGAGTCGCCATCGCCAGGGGTCAGTCGTTCTTCTTCTGGGTGTCGACGACGTCAGCGGCGTCTTCGCTTCGTCGGACATCATTTTCGGGGGTCCGCTGCGGTGGGTTCTCCACAGCCGAGATGCTTTCAGTCGCCTTGAGGCCCCTCGTTTCGTCCTTGAACTCCCGGATGGCGCGCCCGGTGCCCTTGCCGATGCCGGCGAGTCGGCTACCGCCGAACAGCAGCAACGCCACCACGAGCAGAATGATCCACTCGGCGCCGCCGGGCAGACCCGCAATCAGTGCATGCATGTCATTGCCTTTCAGGTGTCACGGTGCCTCTCGGCGCCGTGGGACGATGCTTGGATCATCATCCCACTCAGACTCCCACCTGTCGTAGGTGACTGGTGCTGTCCACTGTAGCTGCGTCAGCAACCCAGCCAGGTCCGCCGCACGCTGGCCCAGCGACTCGACTTCACGCAGCAACAGTCGAATTTTCCGGTACAGCCGAATGCCCGCCAGCGCGACCACCACCAGACCCAGCACGGCGATTGCCAGGAAGAGCAGAATCCAGGACCACATCAGCCGTGGTCACCGAAGAGGGCGGCATTCAGGCTCAGCGCGTCACGGGCCTGTTGTACCGCAGGGCGAGCTGCTTCAGCCGGGTCGATCGCCCGCACACCAGCCCCCAGGCGCAACAACAGGGACGCCAGCCAATCCACCGACGCGACCGGCAGAGTGGCGCTGACCGCTCCCGTTGCCGTGCTGTGACCCGGCACCGACTGGTCACCGGAGTGCGTTTCGACGTCGAGGACCGGGTAGTACTCCGTGATCCAGACGGCGGACGGGGCAAGGGTGAGCCGAACCTGCGGATTGTCGCGGTCGGTGAACCACGCCCCGCCCGTGACAGGCGGTTCTCCATGGTGGCTGGCGCTGACCCCGGTGCTTTCGACGGCCACCACCCGCTCAAGTTTGAACGTGCGCCACGCCTGTGGTTCGACGCTCCATGCCTGCAGGTAGCCAGCTCCGTCACGCACCTCGATACGAACCGGATCCACCACGGGGCGGGTGGTCTCCCCGCGGGCCACACCGTCGTAGGTGAGCTGGATGCGTTCGCCTGCTGCGATGGCGTCGCGCACCGCCTGGCGCATCTCGGCAGCTCCGGCATCGACAGCAATCGCAACCCGTCGTGACTCGTCTCCGGTGAGTTCCTCCAACTTCGCCAACGCAGAAGTCAGCGCGCTGGCCTCCGGACCGGTGGCCACCTCGGCGACGGCACGCAGTGCCACCACCAGGCTCATCGCCTCATCCGGGCTGAAGCGCATCGGCCGACTGAGGTAGTCGGCATTGCTCAGCAGGATGCGACCCTCCCCCTCGGCGGCATCCATGTCCACCTCGATCAGATCGCCGGGCAACCCTCCGGGCAACCCACACATCCACAGGACCTTCAAGTCCCTGATCACCTGGGCAGGTGTGATGTCGAAGTTGCGCGCCGCCTCGGCGACAGTGATGCCCGGGTGTGTCTGCAGATAGGGCACCAGCGACAGCAGTCGTGCCACCTGCTCAGCCGAGGTGCTCATGCCGGCCTCGGATCCGGATGGGCAGCGACGACCGCGATCAGCTGCGCCAGCACACGTTCGCGAAGTTCGCGGGGTTCCAGCACCACCGCATCCGGGCCGGCCGCACAAATCTGTCCCACGAAGTCACCGCTCCTTGCGTACGGCACTCGCCAGACCGCGAATCCCTCCGGAAGCTGCACGTGGTGCGGGGGGTCGGCCGGTGCACCGGCACGACGGATGGTCGGCGCCCGGTCACCACGAACAGCCACCAGCGCCTCGGCGTCCGGCGGCACCGGCTCCAGGGAAGCCTGCCGCTCGGCCAGGTTGTCCGGCACCCGGTACCCGCCCGGTTCGCCTTCCACGGTGGGCAGCGAACGGATCCGCGACATCTTGAACATCCGGTCCTGATCACGGTCGGTGTCTCGACCCAGCAGGTACCAGCTGCCCTTGCGCCAGATCACACTCCACGGTTCGACGTGACGCATCTCGTCACTGCCGCGGTAGCGGAACGCCACCTCGCTGCGGCTGATTGTTGCCTGCCAGAGAGCGTCGAAAGCCGGTTCGCGGGCTGTTACCGCCGGTTGCAGGGCCGCCAGTCGTTCGACGTCGGGCTCCACCCCGACGGCGCGCAGCTTGCCCAGCGCCTTCGCGGTCTGACGAGCGGCGCTGGCCTGCTGCCACACTCGGGCAGCGGCACCCAGCGCCGTCACCTCGTCCGGCGTGAAGTCGACGGGCGGCAGCTCGAAATCCGCCCTGCGGATGCGGTAGCCGATCTCGTCATCGAAGAACTTGTCGTTGCTGCCCATCTCGATCGGCACGCCCATCCCACGCAGATCGTCCTTGTCGCGTTCAAAGGTGCGCTCGAAGGCGCCGTCAGTGAGATCGTGGTACCCCTCGACCACCTCGCGGATGCGTTCCTTGGGCAGGTAGCGCCGACTGGAGAGCAGGCAAATGGTCAGGTTCACGATACGTTCAGACTTCCTGGGAGCCATCTGCATCACCTCCTGACGGTGGGTCTCCAAGTTATCGCAGCTCGGCTCGGACTGCCCGAAGTCGTCAATCTGAGCGGCTGCGTCAGTGGACGATGAGGGCGTGACGGAAGGACGGCCAGCGTGGCGGATGACAGCACCCGAAGTGAGTCAGCTGGTCGCTTCGCGCCCTCGCCCACCTCCGACTTGCATCTGGGCAATCTGCGGACCGGATTGCTGGCGTGGTTGTTCGCGCGCAGCACAGGGCGGCGTTTCTGGCTGCGGATCGAGGATCTCGATCGTCAGCGGGTGGCCGCTGCTCCTGATTCCGAGAACCGCCAGCTGGCTGATCTGGCGGCGTGGGGCATCGGCTGGGACGCAGCGCCGGTGCGCCAATCCGACCGCACCGAGCTGTACCGACGAGCAGCCGCCACGTTGGACACCTACGAGTGCTTCTGCAGTCGTCGCGACGTGGCCCGCGCATCCCAGGCGCCGCACGGAGGCCCGGAGACCCCCGGCGGCTACCGACCCTACCCCGGCACCTGCGCCACACTGACCGCTGCCCAACGCGCCAGACGGCGATTGCAACGCCAACCAGCGATTCGGGTCCGTGCCGAGGGTGCACGGTTCAGCGTGCATGATCGACACGCCGGCGAGGTCGAAGGACCGGTGGACGACTTCGTGCTGTTCCGCGGCGACGGAACGCCGTCCTACAACCTGGCCGTGGTCGTGGATGACGGCGAACAGGGCGTCGACCAGGTGGTTCGCGGCAACGATCTGCTGGGTGCCTCGCCCAGCCATGGCTGGTTGGCTGCACAGCTGGGCCACCGGGTGCCCAGCTATGTGCATGTC
>JAGXHS010000057.1 GCA_024636075.1 Propionibacteriaceae bacterium | reverse complement strand
GGCGAGCAGGTCGTCGAACGTCCACGCCGCGAGCGGGTTGATCTTGACCAGCCCGTGCGCCTCGTCCCAGCCGACGACGGGCGTCGCCGCGCGGGTCGGCGCCTCCTCGCGGCGCACCCCGGTGACCCACGCCCGGTAGCCGGCCAGCGCCTCGTCCAGCGGATTCACCTTGCGCAGCTGGCAACACCGGGCCGGATCCCGATCGTGCAATTGTGCGCCGTACTGTGCGTCCTGCTCGGCGACAGTCTGAGCGGGCCAGAGGTCGATGATGTTGACGTCGAGTGCCAGCGGCAACGCTTCTCGCGTGCCGAGTGTTTCCGGAAAGTGGTAGCCGGTTTGCAGGAAGAGCACGTCCACGCCGGCCTGGTGGCGCGCCACAAGACTGGGCAGGACGGTGTCGGAGGCCATGGAGCAGGCGACGGCCAAACCATCGCCGAACTCCTGTGCCGCCCAAGCCAGCACCTCGTCGGCGGTGGCATGCGCGAACTGTTGCTGGGCGTGCTCGGCCACGCGACGCCGCTGCTCGACGCTGCCCGGGGGGGTGGTTGTCATGTGTCTCCTCAGGGTGTGGACACACGACGAGGGCACAAAAAAACCCGGGCGCCATGCGCCCGGGACGGTTGGCCTACCAGTGGCTGGCCTGATGCAGTCGGACGCTCAGAGAGCCCGACACATCATGGTGTGATTGACCAACAGCAGGTCCACGTGACGTCTCGTCACGAGGTGCAGCTGTCGGTGTGTTGGCATGACGAAAGTGAACCCCACTTGGGATTGCGGCGCCACCCGTTGTCCATCATGTGGACTGAGTGGGTGATTGCGCTCACAGCGGAGCGGCTGCACCGAGCCGCGGCGTGCAGGCAGAGGCTGGGGACGCGGTTCAGAAACCGCACCCCCAGCCGTCACGACCACGCCACACCCCATCGTCTTGGTCATACCCGTCAAATCAGGGCTTCGTCATCAGCCCGGTGCGACCATTCGGCGAAGGACTCCTGGTTGTGGCGATCAGTCAGGTAGCGCCGCACCAGCCTCTCCACATAGTCGGGCAGATCGCGGGCGGTCACCTTCAAACCCCTGACAGTCCTGCCGAGACCCGGATCCTCACGGTCGTAGTCGGCCAAGCCACCTCCCAGATGCACCTGATAGCCGAACTCGGAATCGCTGCCCAGCAATTGCCCCTTGAGGCCGATGTCGGCGGTCTGGATCCGCGCGCACGAATTCGCGCATCCGTTGACATGCAGTGAGATGGGTTGCTCGAGCTCGATGTCGGCCAACCGGGTCTCCAGCTCAGCGATGGTCTCGGTGGCAGTGTCCTTGGTCTCGACGAACGCCAGCTTGCAGAACTCGATACCGGTGCATGCGATGGTGGCGCGCCGGAACGGACTCGGCCGGGCGGAGAGGCCCTGCAGCGCGAGCGAGTCGATCAGCTCCTCGGTGCGGTCGGGCTGCACGTCGAGCACGACGATCTTCTGGTGTGGCGTCAACCGCACCCGCTGTGAGCCGGCCTTCTCCACGGCATCGGCAATGGCCAGCAGACGGCTGCCGCTGACCCGACCCACAGTCGGGGCGAAGCCGATGTAGTTGCGTCCGTCTTTCTGCTCGTGCACACCGACATGGTCACCGGGCGTGCGGGCGGGTTCCGGAGCCGGGCCGTCGGGGAGCTGATGGCCGAGGTACTCGTCCTGCAGGATCTGGCGGAACTTCTCCGGCCCCCACTCTGCGAGCAGGAACTTGAGCCGGGCCTTGGTGCGTTGCCTGCGGTAGCCGTAGTCGCGGAAGATCCGTACCACGTTGACCCACACGTCAGCCGCCTGCTCCTCAGTGACGAAGACCCCGAGTCGTTCGGCCAGACGCGGCGAGATGGACAGTCCACCCCCTACCCAGAGGTCGTATCCGGCACCCAACTCCGGGTGCTGCACACCCACCAGCGAGATGTCGTTGATCTCGTGCACCACGTCGAGGCTCGGGTGCCCGGTGATCGCGGACTTGAACTTTCGCGGCAGGTTCGCCAGATCAGGATCACCGATGAAGCGAGTGGTGATCTCCTGGATCACCGGGGTCGGATCGATGATCTCGTCGGCCGCGATGCCCGCCACCGGGCTGCCCAGCACAACGCGCGGCACGTCGCCGCAGGCTTCCGTGGTCCCCAGACCCACCTCGTCGAGGCGGCGCCAGATTTCAGGCACGTCCTCGATGGCGATCCAGTGCAGCTGGATGTTCTGCCGATCGGAGATGTCGGCCGTTTCGCGGGCGAACTCACTGGATATCGTGCCGATCACCCGCAACTGATCGGTGCTCAGCGCGCCGCCGTCAATCCGGATCCGCATCATGAAGAACTTGTCGGAGAGCTCATCGGCCTCCAACTTGGAGGTCCGACCGCCGTCGATCCCCTGCTTGCGCTGCGTGTACAGCCGGAACCAGCGCATCCTGCCATGCAGGTCGTCGGGCGGGATCGATGAGAATCCCTCCTTGGAATAGACGTCCAGGATCCGCTGACGAACGTTGAGTCCGTTGTCGGCGGCCTTGAACTCTTCGGCGTGGTTCAGTGGTTTGATGCCGTCGATCTTCCACTGTCCGTTGGGACGGCCTGTCCTGGGTGGGCGGGTGGGAGGGGATGCAGCGCTCATGGTTTTCCTTCAGGTGGAGGGCAATGAGAGCCGACGCGAAAGCACCGGGCATCACATGCGCCCGCGATGTCTGGATTCAGAGAGACAGCTGGTTCGGACGCGACCCCGAACACATCATGGTGCTGTTGACCAACAACAGGTCGATGTGACGACGCGTCACGAACGGCGGCTGTTGGGCGGTTGACATGGCTGCAAGCAAACACCCCCAGCCGCCCTCGAGCGAATTGTTGTACCACGATGTGGGATAGAGATGATCCACAGCTGCGACACAATTGTGAACATCCCACAAAGAGATCACCCAATGGTTGCCCCAGGCGGCAACACACTGTGGGACATGTACAGAGCATGATCATTTGAAAGGCCTCGCTGCACTATCGTGAGGTGTCTGTCAACCGGCCCATCCACCCCAGGACTGAATTTGTTCTCCAAGATCGCCATCGTCAATCGAGGTGAAGCAGCCGTCCGGTTGATTCACGCCGTTCGGGACATCAACGCGGAGCGCAGCGCTGCGCACATCGAGACCATCGCGCTGCACGCCGACACCGAGAAGACTGCGTTATTCGTCCGGGAGAGCGATCACTCCTACAACCTCGGGCCGGCCTCGGCCCGGCCCTACCTGAACCACCAATTGCTGGAAACGGCGCTGATCGAGACGGGCGCCGACGCCGCTTGGGTGGGTTGGGGTTTCGTTGCCGAGGATGCGGGGTTCGCCGACCTCTGCGAACGCATCGGCGTGACGTTCATCGGCCCGAGCGCGGCGGCAATGCGCCAGCTGGGCGACAAGATCGGTTCCAAGGAACTCGCCGAAGAGGTGGGCGTACCCGTGGCGCCGTGGAGTGGCGGCGGCCTCGACACGCTCGACGACGCCCTCGCGGCAGCGAATCGGATCGGCTACCCACTGATGTTGAAGGCGACCGCCGGTGGTGGTGGTCGCGGGATCCACAAGGTGACCAGCGACGACGACCTGCGCCAGTCGTTCGATCTGACCCGTGGTGAGGCCGAGCGCGCATTCGGCTCACCGGTGGTGTTCCTCGAGAGTCTGGTGAGCGGAGCTCGCCATGTCGAGGTGCAGGTGATCAGCGATGGTGCCACCGCCTGGGCGTTGGGCGTCCGCGACTGCAGCATCCAGCGACGCAACCAGAAAGTCATCGAGGAATCCTCCTCACCGCTGCTCAGCGCTGACCGGGTTGCCGAGCTGAAGGCCAGCGCCGAACGGCTTGCCATCCGGGTCGGCTACGCAGGCGCCTGCACCGTCGAGTTCCTCTACCAACCAGATGATGACCAATTCGCCTTCCTCGAGGTCAACACCAGGCTGCAGGTGGAGCATCCGATCACTGAACAGACCACAGACACCGATCTGGTGAAGGCCCAGATTCACGTCGCGAGCGGCGGCACACTGAGCGGCGAGAAGCCCCAGGAGTTCGGGCACGCAATCGAGGCACGATTGAACGCCGAGGATCCCGACCGTGACTTCGCCCCCTCCCCCGGCGCCATCCGGCTGCTGAGGTTGCCACAGGGGCCCGGCATCCGGGTCGACACCGGCGTGACCGAGGGCGACGCGATCCCGGCAGATTTCGACTCGATGATCGCCAAGATCATCGCCTACGGCAGCGATCGCAGCGAAGCGCTGGCCAGGCTCCGGCGGGCGATGACCGAGACCGTGGTAGTGATCGACGGCGGGTGCACCAACAAGAGCTTCATCCTCGACCTGCTGGATCAGCCAGAGGTGATCGACGGCAGCGCCGACACCGGGTGGATCGATCGGGTGCGCTCCGAGGGACGGTTGCATGTCACCAAACACAGCGGCGCCGCACTCGTCGCCGCTGGCATCGAAGCCTACGACGCCCGGCAGGCTGTGGCGAGGGCGAGGTTCCTTGACACTGCTCGTCGTGGCCGCCCCCAGGTGCAGCATGAGGCGGGGCGTCCGGTTGAGCTGAAGCTGCGCGGCGTCAGCTACCCCGTGACCGTGTTCAAGGTGGGTCCCGGGCGCTATCGGGTCACCGTATGGGCGGGCAAGGACGCCGTCACCGTCGATGCCAGGGTGCTGCGCATTGACGCGTTCAACGCGCGCCTGACCATCGGCTCGGCGAGCCATCGCGTCGTGTTGGGCGCCAGGGGGCCGGTCCAGTTGATCGAAGTGGATGGCCTGACGCATCGGATCAGCAGGGACGAGGGAGGTGTGCTGCGCTCCCAGGCTCCGGCCTTGGTGGTGGCCACACCAGTGGCTGTTGGCGATGTAGTCGCTGCCGGCGATCGGGTGATCGTGTTGGAGAGCATGAAGATGGAGACCGTCATTCCGGCTCCGTTCGCGGCGCGGGTCCGCGAACTGCACGTCAGTTCGGGCAGCCAGGTGGAGACCGGGACGGCCCTGGCGAAGCTCGAACCACTCAGCGACGGAGCAGGGGAAGAGACCGAGGAGCCTGCGGTCGAATTGCATCTCGACGCCATCGCCCGTGAACTCCCGCCCCGGAAGCGGTCCGACTGGATGTTGGGCGGTCTGCGATCGATGCTGCTGGGCTACGACAGCGACCCGGACAACATCCACGGGCCACTCACGCGCTACCTCTCCGCCCGGGAGGCTCTGGCAGCCGTCGGCACACCGGACATCGACGGCGAGAGCCACGTGCTGACCATGTTCGCCGACATCGCGGAATTGAGCCGCAACGCACCCACCGGGGATGACACCAACACCGACACCCGGGTGCACAGTTCACGGGAGTACTTCCAGCGCTATCTGCACAGCTTGGACATCGAGCGCGAGCAGCTGCCCACCTCATTCGCCGACCGATTGACAACTGTCCTCACCCACTACGGTCTCGACGATCTCGAACGCACCGAAGCGCTGGAGGAGGCTGTATTCCGGCTGTTCAGCATCCAGCAACGATGGGCACCCGAGGTGGCTGCAGTCTCGGCGATCCTGCAGCGTTGGAGCGCCGAGCCCCGCCCTCGCGGTGTGAAAGCCGACGTGCGTGCGGTGCTGGATCGGCTGGTACTGGCCACTCAACGACGCTTCCCGGTGATCAGCGACCTGGCCCGCTCCATCCGTTACCGCTGGTTCGACCAGCCAGCTATTGAGGCCGAACGAACTCTCTCGCTGTCGAAGGTGCCCGACCTGCTGGAGCACCTGCGGGCCCTTCCGGACGGACCGACCAAACGAGCCGTCACCGAGGAACTGGTCGCCGCACCCGATCGACTGGTCGGCTTCCTGGCGGAACGGATGAGCCAGGGCGTGCCCGCCGAGGAACCGATGCTCGGTATTCTCGCGCAGCGTCATTACCGCGGCTACCAGCTGCAGAAAGTGACCGAACGCACCGTCAACGGCCGCGCCATGCTCACCGCCGACTACGTGATCGACGGACGCCTCACGAAGCTGGTCTCCTCAGTCGGCACGCTGGACGAGTTGTCGCCCGACGGCGACTTCGCTGCGCTGCTGACCCAAGCGGTGATCGAGCGTGCCCCGGACCAGCAGGTGGTGCTGGACCTCTACATCACGTGCGCTGATCGTCCCGCCGACCAGGACGCTGAAGCCGACCTGATCGCCGAGGTGATCGGCAAACTGG
>JAGXHS010000056.1 GCA_024636075.1 Propionibacteriaceae bacterium | reverse complement strand
GTGTATAAGAGACAGCAATGCGCTCCGTGTCCTTGCCGGTGAGGCCTCACCGGTCGAACTGTCGGATGGTCCGATGGTTCCGGCGCCCCGGGCCATCCGGGTGCACGCCCGCACCCCGGTCAGTCCCGTCGATCGCACCGATGACGAATGGTCCATCGACGCCACGTCGGTGCGTCCAATCGCGTCACCTCCGATCGCGGAACCACCCCCGCGAGGAGTCTCACGAGCTACGCTCCACCGCCGGCGACGAAGTCTGGTCCTGATGGTCCTGCTGCTGGTGCTGCTGCTGGGTGGCGGAGGAACCACGTTGTGGTACTACTCCGAGGGCCGATACATGTCAGCTCCGGCCCTGGTCAACGAGACCGAGACCCGGTCGATGCAGGTTGCCGATGCCAATGGCATCGCGCTCAGCTTCGTCAACGAGTACTCCGAAACCGTGCCGAAGGGATCGGTGATCAGCACCGACCCGGGCGCGGGCGAACGAATGTTGAAGACGCAAGAGTTGAAGGCGGTGCTGTCGCTCGGCCCGGAGCGCTTCGAGATGCCCGACGTCGTCGGTTTGTCTTCAGGGGACGCCGTCGGATTGTTACTGGCCAACAACCTCGCCAAGGGCACCGAGACCCAACAGTTCGATGACAGCGCCAAAGTCAACACCGTGTTGTCGGCGTCGGAGAAACCCGGTGCCAAACTGCGCCGATCCACCGCCGTTGATCTTGTGCTGAGCAAGGGACCCGAGCCGATCACCATCACCTCATGGGTGGGCAAGTCCGCGACGGAGGCGAAGAAGGCGCTCGAGAAGGAGGGCTTCACGGTGAAGAGCACGGAGGAGACCTCCGACACTGTCGCCAAGGGCAAGATCATCTCCCAGACACCCTCGGAGGGCACCGGCCAGAAGGGTGACGAGATCACGATCGTGACCAGCAAGGGCCCTGTGCTGGTCAAGGTTCCCAGTGTGTTTCTGCAGACAGAAGCGGCGGCCCGAGCGGCACTGAAGGAGGCCGGCTTCAAGGTGAAGGTCGTGCACGCAACCGAGGCATGGCTCCGGATCGACACGGTGTCCGCCGCGTCACCGAGTCAGGGCAAGGGCGTACCCAAGGGATCCACCGTGACGATCTGGGTCAGCTGACCAATCCGTGGTCGGGCAGTCTGACGCGCCTGGGCACCGAGGGACGCACCACGAGGTACATCGCACCGACGATGGCTGCGCCGCCCAACACCGTGCGCCAGCCCAGTAGCTCACCTCCGAGCAGAATGGCGAAGAACGCTGCCCAGAGTGGCTCTGAACACATGATGACCGCGGCGTGCACCGGTTCCACACGGGACTGCGCCCAGGTCTGCAGGAACAGCGTCAGTGAACCTGCAACGGTCGCCAAGTAGAGGATCGCGATCCAGTCCACCCGAAGCGTCGGCATTTGTACGCCACCTGGGAGAGCGGCCAGCAGACAGAGCCCGACGAGCACCGCGCTCTGCACCACCGTCAGACTCATCACATTGTCTGGCGTGGCGAACCGCCCGAGCGCCAGAATGTGCGCCGCGTACATCAGGGCAGACACCAGCGTCAGTGCCTCCCCCACGCCGAAGCCGGCGCTGCCGGCCCCGGGCAGGATCGACAACACCCCGAGCCCCGCAGTCGCAAGCAGCACTGCCAACCACACGGGACGCTGGAGCCGACTGCGCAGCAGCACCGCCCCCAGCACTGCGGTGAACACCACGAACAGTCCGGTGATGAAACCACTGATCGACGCCGAGGTACGCTCCAGGCCGAAGGTCTGGGTGAGCTGCGCCGCTCCGAAAAGCATGCCCAGGACCACCCCATGGCGCAGGGTTTGGCGCGACATCCGCACACTCATCGGGGCGGCTGCCAGCAGCACGACTGCGGCGATGGTGAAGCGGACGAACAGCATGTCGGCTGCGGGCAGTCGAGTCACGGTGTCCTTGATGACGATGTACGTGGAGCCCCACAACATGGCCATCAGCAACATGGCACCCCCCGCGAGGTGCTTAGCCGTGAATCTCGTCACGTGCACACGCGATCTCGACCAATCTTCCGCAAGCAGTGCTCTTGGACGACCCGCCTACTTCAGAGATTTCGAGCTGAGGTACTCAGCGGCCACCGCGTCCGCATCCTGATTGTCGATGACCACCTTTGCCACCAGATCGGTGAGCGTCTTCGTGTCGAGCGTGGCGTCCACCGCGTTGAGGGTCTCGGTCACGGTGGCGGTGGCCTTGTCCTTGTTGATCAGCGGAATGATGTTCTGTGACCCGAAGAGACCCTTGGGATCATCCAGCACCACGAAGCCTTTGGCCGCGATCTCAGGATTGGTGGAGAACAGGTTGGCGGCGTCCACCTGACCGTTGTCCAACGCCTGCACCGTCAGTGCGCCGGCCGCGTCCAGCGGCTTGAACGACGCGAATTCCAAGCCGTAGACCCGCTTCAACCCGGGCACTCCATCGATGCGCTGCTTCCACTCCGGAGGTCCACCGAGGATCATCTGGGACGCATGGCTGGCGAGGTCACCGATGCTCGTCAGCGAGTATTTCTCAGCGGTCGCCTGGGTGACGACGACGGAGTCCTTGTCCTCTGCCGGCGCTGGCTCCAGGACGGTGAGTCCGTCCGGCACCACCCGCTTGAGCGAGGCCAGCGCGGCCTCGGTTGAGCTGACATCGGCTTCGGGATCGTAGTAGCGAGCCAGGTTGCCGGTGTACTCGGGAATCAGGTCGATGGAACCGTCCTTCAATGCCCCGAGATAGGTCTCACGACTTGAGATGTTGAGCTGTTTGGTGACCGAGACACCCTTGGCTTCCAAGGCTCCTGCGTAGAGCTCTGCCAACAGCTGGTTCTCGGGGAAGTTTGCTGACCCGACAATGATGTTGCCGCTGTCCGCGGATCCACCACCACTCGAATCGGCCATCGGATCGGATGATCCGCCGCAGGCGCTCAGCCCGATCAGGGTGACCAGGGCCGTCAGGGTGACGGCCAGTCGTCGTGTCCGCATGATGTCTCCTCAGGTGGTGATGGTGGCGGTGGAATCTTGATTGTTTCGGCTTGATGCCTCCGGGGCAGAGAGCCCCGGAGAGACCGAGAGGCGTTGCACCAGGCTGAAGGCGCCGTCAAGCAACAGCGCCAACACCCCGACCAACAATGCCCCACCCGCCATCTGTCCGTAATCCCGGACGGCCAGGCCGTCGATGAGGAAGCGGCCGAGGCCGCCGATGCTGACGGTGGCGGCGATGGTGGCCGTTGCGACGACCTGCAGGGCCGCTGAGCGCAGCCCGGAGAAGATCAGCGGCAGGGCGCCGGGCAGCTCGACTCCGAACAGCACCTGCCACGAAGTCATGCCCATCCCCCGGGCAGCGTCCCGCGCGGCGGGGTCGACTTCGTCCACCCCGGAATACGTACCAGCCAGGATCGGTGGGACAGCGAGCACCACCAGCACGAAGATGCTGGGAGCAAGGAAGGCGAGATCGCCGGGTATTCGTGGTCCCATCAGCAGCACCGCGATGAAGAGAAGACCCAGGGTGGGCAGCGACCGCATGCCGTTGACGGCATTCACCACCACAATGCGACCGCGACCGGTGTGCCCGATCCACAGTCCAAGTGGGATCGCCACTGTGGCCGCGATCAACAGGGTGAGCACCATATAACCCAGGTGCTGCCAGCTGCGGGCCAGTATCCCGTCGGAGCCGAGGTAGTGCGACGGTTCACTGAGCCATGTCCAGACCAGATTCATGCCGCCGCACCCCCACGCTGCCACGGCGTCAGCAGTCTGACGACCAACAGAATCGCCGCGTCCACGGCGACAGCCAGCACCAGACAGGCAATGACCCCGACCACGATCGGGTCGACGAACGCCCGGTTGAAACCATCGGTGAACAGAGAGCCCAACTGCGCCACCCCGATGATGGCCGCCACACTGACGATGGACACGTTACTGACCGCAGCGACACGCAAGCCTGCTGCGATCACCGGAACCGCCAGCGGCAGCTCGACGGTGAAGAAGCGCCGCCATCGTCCGATGCCCATCGACGTGGCGGCTTGGGTGACGTGATCGGGAACCGCCGCCAGTCCATCAGCAACTGTTCGCACCATCAGGGCGATGGTGTAGATCGTCATTGCCACGATCACGTTGATCGGGTCGAGGATCTGGGTTCCCAGTACCAGCGGCATCAGGATGAACAGTGCGAGGGACGGGATCGTGTAGAGCAGCCCCGAACCGGCGATCAGCGGCCCATACAGCCTCGGGACACGCCGGGCCATCCAGCCCAGAGGCAGTGCGATCAGCAGCCCGAACAGCAGCGGCACCATCGACAGTACGAGGTGGGTGCGGGCGAGCCCGAAGACCTCATCGACGTGTCCTGTGAACCACGTCATGAATCTGCCCGGGCTACCTCGACAGCACTCAGCACCTCAGCAGCAACGACCGTCCCGACGAACCGACCCGCTGCGTCGACAATGACGCCCCGTCTCGATGGTGACGACAGGGCTGCGTCCAGCGCGTTGCGCAGACTGCCCTCGGTGGAGGCGACCGTGCCGCCCCGGTGCAGCATGGTGGGAACCACCTCGTCGCGCAGATGTTCAGGTTCCACCCAACCAAGCGGACGTCGCTGGTCGTCCAACGCGAGGATCCACCGCTGACCCGCAGCCAGCCGCAATGCCTGCTCCTTCGACGAGCCGATCGGGACGGTCACCTCCTCGCGCAGAGGCAGCTGGGGCGTCGCCTGGAATCCCAGACCCCGGTATCCGCGGTCCTTGCCGAGGAAGTCAGCGACGAAGTCGTCGACGGGGTCGGCCAGCAGATCAGCCGGGCTCGCCACCTGCGCCAAGGTGCCACCGACCCGGAGCACCGCCACCTGATCGCCCAGCTTGATGGCCTCGTCGATGTCGTGGGTGACGAACACGATGGTCTTGCCGAGTTCGGACTGCAGCCGCAGGAACTCGTCCTGGAGCTGTTCCCGCACGACTGGATCGACCGCGCTGAACGGTTCGTCCATCAGCATCACCGGTGGATCGGCGGCCAACGCGCGAGCAACTCCGACGCGCTGCTGCTGGCCACCCGAGAGCTGGTTCGGGTATCGCTGCGCCAGTGCCGGTTCGAGCCCGACGCGCTCGAGCAGTTCCATCGCTTGTCGCCGGGCAACGGACTTCTTCGTGCCCAGTAGCACCGGCACGGTGGCGACGTTGTCGATCACACTGCGGTGCGGAAAAAGTCCGGCGTGTTGGATCACGTAGCCCATGCCGCGGCGCAGCTCATTGGGATTCATGGCCGCAACGTCCTGACCGTTCACCGTGATCGAACCCCCCGTGGGCTCGATCATCCGATTGATCATCCGCAATGAGGTCGTCTTGCCGCAGCCCGATGGACCCACCAGGACGGTGATCCGCCCGTCGGGTGCCGTCAGGGACAATCCACCAACCGCAACGGTTCCGTCGGGAAACCGCTTCTGCACGTCCTCCAGGACGATCATGCGCTCGCAGTCGTGGCGTCGACCACCCACGGCTGCTGGTCGCGGCGGTCGACGAATTCAGTGTCGCTCATGGCGTTCATGCGGGAGAAGATCAACGACCATCCCCGCTCGTTGAGCAGCCCGTCATGGATCAGGAACCCGCTGGAGGCATTGACGTCGCGCACGAAGTCGACGGTCTCCTTCATCGCCGCCCAGGGCCCGTAGGCCGGAACAGCGAGCACGTCCACATCCGTGGGAACCGTGGCGAGGCTGTCTCCGGGATGGAAGAACGTGGGCTCCGAGTCGGCGGAGATCAGCAGACCGATGTTGCCGATCTGGGGAACGTCCCGATGGATCACCGCGTGCGCGCCACCCACCGCCTGTACGATCACGGCACCGATGTGGACCGTACTGTCGGGTGCCAATGGTTGCGCCCGGGGGATGTCCAGTACCTCACACACCGAGGGCTCCGTCAGGACCACGGCGTCCGGGTTCGCTGTCACCAGGTCCTCGATGTGATCGGGATCCACGTGATCTGGATGCTGATGGGTGATCAGGATGGCATTCAGCCCGGTCAGCTGGTGCCAGGCGTCGGTGAAGTTGCCGGGATCGATCAGCAGACGCTGGCCTGCGATCTGGACCAGAACTGCGGCGTGTCCGAGGTGAGTGAGCTCCATTCCGCAAGTCTGCCATGTAGTTCTGCCATGTTGTACTGGCACGTGGCCGGTTCAGCTATCGTCGAACGCTTCTGCCAATCGACGGGTCAGGTAGTCAGCAGGGCCTTCACCGCTGCCGTCGAGATCAAACACCCCGACCAGGAGGGCCACCACTGCATCCGCGTAGAGACTGGCCGCTTCCCAGCGGTTGCCGTACTGGTCCACGTCGTCCAACCGTGCCCTGACCAGGAGCCCATCCAGTAGCGCCTGCAGCGTCAGCCCCACCCGGGCAGCGTCCCAGCCGTCCCGGAATTGGCAACCTGTGCCTTCCCGGGTCTGCTCGTACAGCCCATACCAGAAGGCCTGCTCGGCACGCAAGGATTCCTGGACCTTGGCTTGCAGCCGTGGATGATGCCCGAACAGCGGCGCCAGGTGGATCAACAGGTAGGAGCGCGGGTTGCTGAGCAATTCCTCGACCACGGATTCCGACAGCATCGTGACGCGCTCGGTCAGCGGCACACTGGTGTCCGACAATGCTGGGCGCAGCTGCACACTCTCCGGCACGGCGCGCGCCGTTTCGCCGTCGCTGCTCCGCGCGACGTCGTCAGTCGATTCGTCGAGCCGGTCGCGGTACTCCAGGGCGTAGATCACCGCATCCGAGAGAAAACTGTCCTTGTCCGGCCACCGGTTGAAGAAGGCCTTGCGGCTGGGTGGATCGACGGACATCGCGGGCACCCGGAGCAGGTCCTCCAAACGAAGCCATTGCAGGGCTGCCGGGTAGTGCAATGACTTGATCCGCGGTTGGGCTGCTGCGACGTCGGGATCGAACATCGCGTCGATCACCGTCGCTGCGGCGTCCAGGAACCGTCTCGCTGTCGCATCGTGGGGAGTGGGAGCGGGACGGGGTGCCATCCCCGAAGCATACGGGGTGGCCACGTCGCCGACGTGACCACCCCGAAATTGCCGATCGTTGCAGGGTCGACCGACACCCACGATTTTACGGACCATTTGGCAACTAGGTGAAGCTCTTCCCGGATGGTTAGAGGGACAACCAATTCACCTTTCGTTCGCGACCGGGTGTGTGAGCAGCGAGCCGATGACGCGACCCGCCTCTTCGGCCTGGGAGAGCGTGACGTCGAGATGTGCCACCGCGCGGATCTGGCGTGACGCCACGACGCTGACCAGGACCCCCATCTCACGGGCGCGGGCCGCCAGTTCGGTCGCCGGAGTCTCCCCCGTGGCCACCACGACGATGTTGGTTGCCGGCGGCTGGTGACAGGCCTCGGGGGCCGAGTCGGCGACGCGGGCAGCGAACCCCGCGGCGGCGGCGTGATCATCGGCCAGCCGCTCGACGTTGTGTTGGACGGCGTACAGCCCGGCAGCAGCCAGCGACCCAGCTTGCCGCCACCCGCCGCCCAACCGCTTGCGCAGCACGCGGGCTTCGTCGATCAGGGTTCGGGAACCCACCAACACCGAACCCACCGGGGCTCCGAGCCCTTTGGAAAGGCAGAGGCTGACGGTGTCGAAGAGCCCACCGTAGGCTTCCATCGAGACGCCAGCGGCGACGTGCGCGTTGGCGAGTCGGGCGCCGTCGAGATGAAGGCGGAGACCGTTCTCCCGCGCCAGGCGGTGCACGTCGAGCAGGTGATGCCAGGGTTGCACCGTTCCGCCGGCAAAGTTGTGGGTGTTCTCCAGTGAGAGCAGCGCCGTCGAGACCAGGTAGGGGCCAGCGTCCGGCGAAATCATCTGCTCGATGTCGGTGATCTCAGCGACACCGGCCAGCTCGCCGACCAGCGGCGAGCTCCAGGTGCGCATGGTGATCCCGTGCAGGCTGCCGTGAGCACCCATCTCGGCGCGAGCCACATGGGCGCGGACGTCGCACAAGACCTCCTGGCCGGGAGCAACCTGCAGCGCCACACCCAGCTGGTTGGCCATCGATCCGGTCACGCAGAACAGCCCGGCTTCATGGCCCAGCAGGCCGGCGACGTGTTCTTCCAGCCGCCGCACGGTGGGGTCCTCACCGTAGACGTCGTCGCCCACCTCGGCGGCACTCATGGCCAGGATCATCGCCTCGGTGGGACGGGTCACCGTGTCAGATCGTAGATCAATCATGGCGGCGCCTAGAAATCGAGCGGCTGGTAGCGGGGCAGCGACGCGGCACGCTTGATCCGGCCGTCCCCGAGCCGTTCGGCCACCATGAACGCCAGCTCGAGGGACTGGTTCCTGTTCAGTCGCGGGTCGCAGACCGTTTCGTAGCGGTTGACCAGATCACTCTCGTCGAGCATGTCCACCCCGCCGACACATTCAGTGACATCGCCGCCGGTGAGCTCGATGTGCACGCCACCCGGCCAGGTGCCCAGCGCGTCGTGCACGTCGAAGAAGCCGTTCACTTCCTCGACCACGTCGGCGAAGGCACGCGTCTTGTAGCCGTTGGCGGTCCCGAAGGTGTTGCCGTGCATCGGATCGCAGACCCACACCACCTTGCGCCCGGTCGCCTCGACACCTTCGATGAGCGGTGGCAGCTGCCGTCGGACCTGCTGGGCGCCCATTCTCGTGATGAACGTGATCCTGCCGTCCTCACGCTCCGGGTCCAGC
>JAGXHS010000055.1 GCA_024636075.1 Propionibacteriaceae bacterium | reverse complement strand
TCTCGTGGGCTCGGAGATGTGTATAAGAGACAGAACCTGGGGACTCCGAACACCAGCGACAGATCCACCAATGGCACACCCCGAGGAATGGGTGTGCCACAATCGGCGATCAACACAGTATCCAGATGACCCAGGCGCGCCAGGCCGGCCGCCAGTGCTGGATTCAGGATGCCATTCTTCTTCATTGTTCACTCCGGTAGGGCGTCGCCCGGTTGAGGATAGGAGGGCTGCGCACCGGAGTGTTGCACCGATGCGGCAGCGAATCTGACTGCATGGCGCGCTGCTTCGACCACACCTTGCTGTTCAGCGAGTCGAGCCGCCAACGCCCCCACGAAGCCATCCCCGGCCCCCACCGTGTCCACTGCGGTCACTCGCGGAGAGGGCACGTGGACGATCCCGTCGGGGGTCCCGATCAGGGCGCCGCGCGCACCGACGGTCAGAACCACCGATGCGACGCCGGCATCGAGCAACGACTGCAGCATCGAGGATTCATCGGTGTCGCCGGAGTGGACGCCGAGGATGTCGAGTGCCCCGGCCGCTTCGTGTTCGTTGACGACCAACGGGTCGGCAGCCTGCAGCACCTCGGCCGGCAGGTCGATCACCGGAGCCAGGTTGACGAGCAATCGCGACTGGACGAGCCGAGCAACGGCAGCCACCGATTCGGCTGGCAATTCACCCTGCACCACGACGACGTCTGCACCCGAGATCACTGCTGCATGCTTCTCCACGAGCTCTGGGGTGACTGCCGCGTTGGCCCCAGCCACGATGATGATGGCGTTCTCCGCCTGGTCGTCCACGCTGACCACGGCCAGCCCGGTTGGACCCTCGACCACCTCGACAGCGGACAGATCCACGCCCGCCTGTCGAAGCAGTTCCAGGCTCGCATCAGCCAGCGCGTCCGTTCCGACTGCTCCGATCATGGACGTCTCAGCGCCTGCGAGCCGGGCGGCAAGGGCCTGATTGGCTCCCTTGCCGCCGGGTGTGGGCGAGCCGCCTTTGCCCAGAAGAGTCTCTCCCGGGCGGGGCAGCCGGCTCACCCGCAGGTTCAGATCCGCGTTGATGGATCCAACGACGACGACACTCACTGGAGGAACTCGGCCACGTTGTCCTTGGTGACGGTGGTCACCGGCACGGGAACGGTCTCGTCGACCGGGTCACCATTGATGGCATTCACGGCTTGGTCGACGGCGAGCTTGCCCAGTTCCGCGGGCTCCTGGGCGATGCTGCCCACCATGCGGCCGTCCTGGATCGCCTCCATTGCATCGGGAGTTCCATCGAAGCCGAACACCATTACGTCCTTGCCGGCTTTTGCCCCCAATGCCTGGATCGCGCCCAGCGCCATCTCGTCGTTCTCGGCGAAGATTCCCGTGACATCCGGGTGCGCCTGCATCAGGTTGCTGGTCACGTTGAGTCCCTGGGTGCGGTCGAAGTTTGCTGTCTGCTGGCCGACGACCTGAATGTCGCTGAACGCCTTGATTCCCTCGGCGAATCCTTGGCCACGCTCACGGGATGCCGATGTGCCGGGAACGCCTTGGAGTATCAGCACTTTGCCCTTCTCGCCCATGGCCTTGGCGAGTGCCTCTGCCGCCTGCCGCCCTCCCGCGACATTGTCCGACGAGATGAATGAGGCGACCTCTACACCCGTGACACCGCGGTCGACGGCAATGATGGGGATGCTGGCCGACACCAGCCGCTGCACAGCTGGCACCACCGCATCGGAGTCAACCGGATTGACGATGACAGCCTTCGCTCCAATCGCTTGGGCATTGGCCAGTTGGTTGCTTTGGGTCGAGGCGTCGTTCTGGGCATCGGAGACGTCGAGGCTGATGCCCTTGGCCTCGGCCTCCGCAACCGCACCGTCGCGGAGGGTCACGAAGAACGGGTTGTTCATGGTCGAGACGGCCAGCACGACCTTGGCGCCGGTGGCTTTCGAATCCGCTGTGGAGTCTGAACCGCTGGCGCCGCCGTCACGGTTGCAGCCGGCCAGGGCTGTGGCGAAGAGTCCGACGGCTGCGATGGTGGCGAGTGCGCGTCGAGTGATGAGTGATTTCACGATGATGCCTTTCATGTGGATCTGTCTGGTTGATTCGCCGGCTGAGCCGGCATGATTTCGTGGGAGGCGGGTGCGGTCTGGGACCGCCGTGTGGACGGATGCGCGCCTTGGGATGTCAGTGGGATGCCTCATTTCGGCGCATGACGTCCATCCCCACTGCGACCGCGATCACCACGCCGATGACCACCTGCTGCCAGAAGGAGGAGACATTGAGAATGTTGAGTCCGTTCCGGATGACCGCCAGCAGCAAGGCCCCGACCACGGTGCCGGTGATCTTGCCGACACCACCGGCCAACGAGGCGCCGCCGATCACCACCGCAGCGATGGCGTCCAGCTCATACCCGGTGGCTGCCTGTGGGGATGCCGTGTTGAGGCGTCCTGCAAGGACCATGCCGGCGAGCGCCGAGAACAACCCGCTCAGAGCAAAGACGGTCACCTGAATCTTCTTCACCGGGATGCCGGCCAATCGGGCGGCCTCCATGTTTCCGCCGATCGCATACATGGACCGTCCAATCGCGGTGTATCGCAGGATGAATGCCGCAGCCGCCCCGGCGAGGATCATCACCACGATCGGCATTGGCACCGGTCCGAGTGAGCTGCCCAGGAAGTTGACCGATTCCGGCGTGCTCAATGGCAAGCCTTGTGAAATGACCAATGTCAGTCCACGGGCGATGGACAGCATCGCCAGCGTGGCGATGAAGCTGGGCAATCTGAAATAGGCATTCGCGAAGCCGTTCACTGCTCCGATCAGCCCCCCCGCCAGCAGGCCGGCGATCAGGGCAATGGGACCAGGCCAGCCACTGGTGGCGAAGGTGTAGGCCGACACCATTCCGGCCAACGCGGCCATGGATCCGACGGACAGGTCGATTCCTGCGGCCACGATGACGAAGGTCATGCCGAAAGCCATGATCGCCACGGTCGCCGCCTGGATCCCGACGTTCAGCAGGTTGGGTCCGGTGAGAAAGACTGGTGTGGCGATGAACAACAAGATGCACAGGCCGACCAATCCGACCAGAGCCCCATTGCTGGCCAGAAAGTGTTTGACCTTGTCCCACGTGGATGTCGTCCCTGTGGTCGAGGCGGTTGTGCTGCTCATGCGGTCTCCTCAGATGTGTCGTCAACGTTCTTGACCGCAAGGGTCATCACGGAATCCTGTGTTGCTGTGCTTGCATCGAGCTCGCCGGTGATCTGTCCGCCGCTCATCACGGCAATGCGGTCTGACATGGCCAGAACCTCCGGCAGTTCGCTGGACACCATCACCACGGCGCCACCGTTCTCGGTCACTTCGTTGATCAGTTGGTAGATCTCGACCTTCGCTCCCACATCCACACCGCGGGTGGGCTCATCAAGGAGCATCACCCTCGAGTTTGCGAGCGACCACCGCCCGAAGACGACCTTTTGTTGATTGCCGCCGGACAGGTTCTTTACCTGCTGGTCGACGGAGTGCATCTGGATGCGGAGTTGCTCCGAGATCCGCTGCGCCGACTCGCGCTGACCACGTAGATCGGCGAGCCCGGCTCGAGCTCTCCTGAAAAGGGTTGCCAGGCCGATGTTCTCGGCGACTGTTGCACCGAGGACCAGCCCCTGCGCCTTTCGATCTTCGGGCACCAGACCAAGTCCTGCAGCAATGGCCCTGGGAATCCGGCCGGGTGGCACCTTCGTGCCGTCGACGATGACAGTTCCGCTGTCGTAGCTGTCCGCTCCCGCGATCGCGCGGAGCACCTCGCTGCGCCCCGCGCCCACGAGCCCTGCGATACCGAGAACCTCACCTGCGCGGACCGAGAAGCTGATGTTGCTCAAAGTGCCCGCCGAATTCAGGTCAGAAACCTCGAGCAGCGTCTCCCCAAGTGTCCCGCGACGACGCGGAAACTGGTCCTCGATCGAGCGGCCGACCATCAGTCGCACCAGTTCGGCTTCTTCAGTGGACGCCGGAACAACCGCCACACACTTACCGTCGCGGAGAACGCTGACGTTGTCGCCGATGCGCGGTAGTTCGTCGAGGTGGTGGCTGATGAAGATCATCGCGACGCCACGCTCCTTCAGCGTTTCCATGATCTCGAACAGTTGATCAGTTTCGGTGCTGGAGAGGGCGGCTGTCGGTTCGTCCAGAATGAGCACGCTGGCGTCGATCGACAGCGCTTTCGCGATCTCGATCAGCTGTTGTTGAGCGATGCCCAGCTCGCCGACCCGTCGGTCAAGGCGGACCTTCAAGCCGATGCGGTCGAGGGCCTTCTGAGCCTGTTGGCGCATCGCCCTGCTGTCGATCAAGCCGCGCTTGGTGGGGAGTCGCCCGAGGAGGACATTTTCTGCGACGCTGAGGGACGGCACCAGGTTGAGCTCTTGGTGGATGGTCGCGATCCCATGGCGCTCCGCCGCCCGCGGATCGGTGAGCGTGACTGGTTCTCCGTTGAGCAACACCCGACCGGTGTCGGGCTGGTGAATGCCGGCGATCATCTTGATCAAGGTCGATTTGCCTGCCCCGTTCTCGCCCAACAGCACATGGACTGTGCCTGGCTCGACAGTGAAACTGACGTCTTCGATCACCTTGACTGGACCGAACGACTTGGACACGTTCTCAAGTGCGACAGTGGTCATGCACGACCGCCTTTCCTGATGGGTGCTGCAGTTGATTCGCGCACGATCACCTCGGTGGTGAGGCGCAATGACTGGGTGGAGTGGCCGGCCATGGTCTCTTGCAGGAGTCGGACGGCGGCGCGACCCATTGCATCAACGTCCTGTCGGATGACGGTCAGCCGCGGCCGGAAGAAGCGAAATGTCGGCTGATCGTCAAAGGCGATCAGGCTTACGTCGTCCGGAATCCGCAGACCGTGGCGCTCGATCACATCCAGCCCACCGACCACGTGGGGTGAGTAGCCGTAGACGATGGCAGTGCATCCGAGACTCAGCAGGCGCTCGGTTGCAGGCACGCCGGTGCGGCGGTCCGCGGAGCTCGTCTCCAGATGGGCCCCGGCGCCAAAACGGTGGGGGGCTCCCTGGCGGAAACACTCGACGCGCTCAGATCCGGTCGACGTCTCCTGTGGGCCCGCCACGAAGCCCACGGTGCGGTGCCCAAGTGCCTGCAGATGGTCCAGGGCTCCTTCGACGCCGGGCCGGGAGTCGGAGCAGACGTAAGGCACGTCGAATCCTGCCGCGATGCGATCCACGAACACGGTCGGCAATCCCCGACTCACCAGGGCTTCAAGAGCCTCTGAGCGCCCGTGTTGAGGAGCGATGATCAGCCCATCGATCCGCTGCTGGGACACGTGGTCCAGGAACAAGTCCTGAAGACGCGCATCCTCAGAGGCGTTTCCGAGGATCGTCGAGTAGCCCAACTCGGTGAGCAAGGTCGTCTGGATGCAATGCGCCAGCGACGCGAAGTGGGGGTTGCGAATGTCGGAGACCAGCAATCCGATCGCGTGTGTCTTCGCGCTCCGCAATGATCGGGCCATGATGTTGGGGGTGTAGTTCAGCTCCGATGCGGCTGCGAGAACCTTCTCACGAGCTTTGGGGGAGGCATTCGACTTGCCGGCGAGAGCGCGCGACGTGGTCGCCAGCGAGACGCCGGCGAGTGCCGCGACGTCTTTGATGGTGACCCGAGATGCCATCAGTGCCCCATTGCCTGAAGGGTGGATACGTTTCCATGGAAACGTTTACATCATGCATCGTCTTCCTCCCGGTTGTCAACAAGCCGCGTTGACTCATCAAAGATGCCCGCGTAGCTGCTATCGAAGAATCATTTGATTGTGCCCGCGTAGCGGGGTGTCTGCCGGGGCGGCGGTCGTTGTCTCGCGACGTTGAGGCATGGAGCTTTCGATGAGTGAGCGCAGGGC
>JAGXHS010000054.1 GCA_024636075.1 Propionibacteriaceae bacterium | reverse complement strand
CCGCCGCGACCGCCTTGATCCCACCACGTCCAAGTTCGGTGGCCTCGATGCCCAGCACCAGCCGACGCTGCCGCTCATCCAGATGCGCACGCACCGCTGTGTACCTACGTCCCGCGGACTCTGCCAACTGCGCTATCTCGGCCATAGCACAATCCTAGAGCCTCCAGCACCAAATACCTACCTTATTCCTTCGCGTGTCCTAAGCCAGCAGCAGGGTGCTCAGCGCGGCACAACCGATCAGGCAGCGTTCTTCCCCGCTCGTGCTGTTCCCCCCTGTCGTGGTGAGCACCCCCTTGCCAGCCGTTCAGGCCATGCCAGCAGATAAGCTGCAACCGGTGGCTCCCTGGCCGAATTCCCAATTTCTTGCACCGCCGACCAGGATCAGCACCGCCCGAACGAAAGATCGTCGCTCGCCACACAGGGGGGAAGCACCGTGACAGTCCGTGACTACGTCGCCGGGATCGAGAGTGAACTGGTGTCCCTGCGTCGAGAACTGCACCAGATCCCTGAGGTGGGATTGCAACTGCCAAACACCCAGGCGCGGCTACTGACCGCGCTGGAGGGTCTGGATCTCGAAATCAGCTGCGGTGAGCAGTTGACCAGCATCACTGCCGTGCTTCGGGGGAAGGCCCCGCTTCGTGGCAAGGCCCAGGATGACGGCGAACGACCTGTCGTCTTGCTGCGTGGTGACATGGATGGTCTGCCCGTCGACGAGCAGACCGGTCTTGATTTCGCAAGCAGCAACCATGCGATGCACGCCTGCGGTCACGACCTGCACATGTCGATCCTGGTTGGTGCGGTTCGTGCGCTGTGCGCGGCTGCCGATGAGTTGGTGGCCGACGTGGTGTTCATGTTCCAGCCGGGCGAGGAAGGGTGCGACGGCGCCTCCTACATGGTTGCCGAGGGCGTCCTGGACGCCGCCGGGCGCCGGGCTGACGCTGCCTATGCCATCCACGTCTTCTCCGCCCTCGAGCCGCACGGCCAGTTCGCAGTCCGTCACGGTGCCATGATGAGCGCCTGCGACACGCTGGACGTCACGGTCACAGGACGAGGCGGTCACGGGTCGGCGCCGCACTCGGCGGCTGACCCGGTACCAGCAGTCTGCGACATGGTGCTGGCAACCCAGGTGTTCCTGTCCCGCCACATCGACATCTTCGATCCAGCTGTCATCACCGTCGGCAAGATCGTGGGTGGCTCGATCCGCAACGTGATCCCGGAGACCGCCCACTTCGAGGCGACCGTTCGCAGCTTCAGCACCCGGACACAGCAACGACTCTTCGATCTGGTGCCACCGATGCTGGAAAACGTCGCCGCCTCGCATGGCGTCACCGCTGAGGTCATGATGGCCAACCAGTACCCACTGACCAGCAATGATCCAGACCAAACCGACTTCGTCTCCGAGGTGATCCGCGACCTGTTCGGTGACGAGCGCCACACCACGTGGGAGCATCCCCTGGCTGGCTCGGAGGACTTCTCACGGGTGCTCACCGAGGTCCCCGGAACCTTCATCGCCCTCTCTGCCGTCCCGGAGGGTTCGGATCACGAGACGGCGTCATACAACCACTCCGCGTACGCGACGTTCGACGACCAGGTGATCGCTGACGGTGCGACGCTGCTCGCCGAATTGGCGATGCGCTTCAGCCGGTGAGTGTGTCAGCGGCTGCCAGCCGTCAATTCCGCACAGCCGCCGACTCGCCCGCGAAGTACCATGTGCAGCGTCGTTGATATCTGCGAGAGGTCCAATGAGTGAAGAAGGGGTGAACATGTCCATGGATGCGTCGGCACGCCTCAGCCGGGAGATGCAACACTCCGAAGCGCGACCGATCCAGACACTGCCGCCGATCGATGTGATCGAACAACAAGTGCCACTCAGCGAGGCCACCGGACAGCCACGGCGCGACACCGTGATGATCATCGGTATCTCCTTCCTCTATGCGGCAGCGGTCGCTGCCGCTGCTGGATACGGGAAGTCGTGGTGGGACGCAATCCATGTGGCCGGTTTCGCCGAGTCGTCCCGTCTGATCCAGTTGACCGACCCGCGGCCGGGATCCTGGCAATCAGTGGTCGGGGTCGTGGTGCTGGCGTTGATCGCTCTGGCCATGACCAGTTCAGCGGCAATCTCCGCCTTCAATGCCTGGAATGGCCACCGGTGGAGTCGCGTCGCGTCTCTGGGGGCCACGGCACTGAGCGCTCTCGCCTACTTCGTCAACGAGTGGGCGTGGGTGGCGGTCCCCCTGGCAGTGATCGGCACCATCATCCTGTGGCTGCCGCCGGTGGGCCGATATTTCCACCACTGGGCGCTCTTCCGCAGCGGCGAACCGGTGGAGGCCACCGAGCGGGAGGACGTGTTCTACGGACGACTGCCCCGCTACCGCGACGAGGATGCGTCCTGATGGAGGTTCCCCGGAGCCTGATGCGTTCGGTCGGCCGGGTGGTGCGTGACGCCGCCCTCGACCAGATGCGCAAGTCCCGTGTCAGGAAGTCGACGCGTACGTCCCGGACCTCTGCGGACCCGGCCTGGGACTACCCCGGAGACTTCACCAGCAAACCACCGGTGACCTACGCTCCCCACCCCGGCGAGATGGCCGACCCCGGCGAGATCGTGTGGGGCTGGGTGCCCTACGAGGAGGACTACACCGAGGGCAAGGATCGTCCGGTGCTGGTCATTGGCCGCGACCGGGACTGGCTGCTGTGCGTGGCACTGACCAGCAAGGATCACGACCGCGACGCCGCTCAGGAAGCCGGCGAGGGTCGGTACTGGGTGGACGTCGGCTCCGGCGACTGGGATCGGCGCCGCCGTCCGAGCGAGGTGCGGGTCGACCGCATCCTGAGGATGGATCCGAATGAGATCCGCCGAGTGAGTGTCGCCTTGGACCGCGATCGGTTCGCAGAGGTGGCCGCCGGCATCGAGCGCTACTGGGACGCCTGAGTCACCGCTCACCGTCGCGCTCGCGATACCGCGTGACGCTTGCGCCCGGTCGTCCCCCTTGCGCTCAAGCAGCGGCACGACGGAGAGACGCGAGCGCGACGGAGGGACGCCAGCGTGACCGGTGGACGCCAGCGTGACCGGTGGACGCCAGCGCGACGGCGGGTTCATCCGTCGCGATGGATCCGCGCGACGCTCGCGATACCGCGTGACGCTTGCGCCCGGTCGTCACCCTTGCGCTCAAGCAGCGGCGTGACCGGTGGACGCCAGCGCGACGGAGAGACGCCAGCGTGACCGGTGGACGCCAGCGCGACGGAGAGACGCCAGCGCGACCGAGAGACGCCAGCGTGACGGCTGCCTGTGCCACGCATCGACGGGAAGTGTGCCTTGGACGGGTGCCGGGGCGTGATTGGTGTGCGCTAGACTCTCGACGTCGCGAGCCGAGAACTCGCACAAGCGCGGGCGTAGCTCAATGGCAGAGCGTCAGCTTCCCAAGCTGAACACGCGGGTTCGATTCCCGTCGCCCGCTCTACGGTGGCAAAGCCGCAACCCACAATGTGAGCCGCAACGGTACCGGGGTTCTCCCTGAATCGACCACCGGAGCGGTTGGGCACAGCTGACGCCACGCTGTTGTCGCCTACATTGGTTCCATGAGCGAGAATCCCGGGAACCTTCAGCCGTCCCGTCGTGACATTCGGTGTGCTGACGCCGACCGCAACACGGTCGCCGAGGTGCTCAACAACGCCTACGCCGAAGGCCGGATCACTCGCGAGGAACACGATGAGCGCATCAGCAGTGTTTGGAAGGCCAAGACCTTCGGTGATCTGGAAGATCTCACCGGGGATCTGATGCCGAGAGCCGGAGCCGTCGCACAGTACCGCACCCAGCCCAGCAACAGCGGCATCGTTGTCGATCCTGCGCACGCTTCCCAGCAAGCCGACAACGTGACGTCCATCTTGTCGACGGTTCGGCGGGAAGGCAGCTGGCGACTGCACCAGCGCACGTCTGCGAACGTGGTGCTGGGTGAGGCCAGGTTTGATCTTCGGACCGCCATCTGGGACGGGCCGAACGCCGTGATGAATGTCAATGTGATGCTGGGTGAAGTGAAGATCTGGGCCCCAGCCGGGATCACCGTGCGTTTCGACGTCACTCACATCATGGGTGAGACCAAACAGAAGGGCATGCCACCAGAGGATCCGAATGATGTCGTGCTGGTGGTCAAAGGGCTGGTGATGATGGGCGAAGTCACCGTCTACGGCCCCGAACACAAGAGCATCGGCAAGCGGCTCGGCCTGAGCTGACGACTCCGAGATGAACCGAGAGCTCGACTCGTGGGAACATCAACTACATGACGGCGACTTTCGCATCACCAAGCGGAGCGTGGACACCACTCTCCAAGAACTTCCTTCCCCTGAAGCGCCTGATGGTGCTGAGCGTCTACGGCATCGAGCTGTTGCTGGTGGTCCCAGCACTGCTGATCTTCACCAATTTGTGGATCACCGCCATCGTGGCACTACTGGGGTTGCTCTGGGTCGCGTGGCGCTGGTGGCGAATGGCAGCTGTGGTGGCCGCACGGGGCTACCAGCAGCGCGACACCGACCTGTACATCCGCAGGGGGTTGTGGTTCCGTTCGGTGACCGTGGTGCCCTATGGCCGGATGCAGATGGTGGAGATGCAATCTGGTCCGATCGAGCGAAGATTCGGCATGGCGACATTGCAGCTGATCACCGCTGCCACCGCGACGAACGCCGTCATCGAGGGCCTGGACCTCGCAGTGGCCGAAGACCTGCGCGACCGCCTCACTGAGCTCGGCGAATCACAAGCGGTGGGGCTGTGAGCGAGCAGCACAGACCCCCCGAGCCGGAACCCGGGCGGGGATCCGAACCATCGACGCCGTGGACGGCCAGCGCACCGACGGAGCAGCTTCCGCCGGCAAAGAAGATGATGGAGCGCCCGCACCCGATGACCCCTTTCGTCCAGGGCTGGATTGCTGTGGTGGGCTTCGCCATCTTTTTCGGACGGGACGCCTTCGAGGGGCTGTTCAATCCGTCGGCCCGTCAGGATGCCGGCCCATGGTGGATCACATTGTCTTTTCTGGGCCTGATGGTGGCGGGCACAGCAGTGATGGGCTACTTCAGTTGGCGTTTCACCCGCTTCGTGAT
>JAGXHS010000053.1 GCA_024636075.1 Propionibacteriaceae bacterium | reverse complement strand
CACCCAGCGAGGCGCACATTTCGTCTGCGCGATGGCTCTGGTCACCGCCGACGGGCAGGAGCACATCGTGCGCGCCGAATGGCCAGGGAGCCTGGCGGAGGAGCCGCGCGGCGGCAATGGCTTCGGCTATGACCCGATCTTCATACCCGAGGGGTTCGGCATCACCAGCGCGGAACTGTCACCGTTCGACAAGGATGCCCTGTCCCATCGAGGCCAGGCGGTGCGCGCCATGGTGCCGGTGCTCGCTGAGGTGTTGTCGAGCTCGGAGACCGCGCAATGAAGCAGTACCTCGATCTGGTGCAGCGCATCCTGGACGAGGGCGTCACGAAGTCAGATCGCACCGGCACCGGAACCAGAAGCGTCTTCGCCCACCAGATGAGGTTCGATCTGGCCGAAGGCTTTCCGTTGCTGACCACCAAGAAGCTGCACACCCGATCCATTTTCGGAGAGCTGCTCTGGTTTCTGCGCGGCGACACCAACATCGGATGGCTGCACGAGCGCGGCATCACCATCTGGGACGAGTGGGCCGACGAGCACGGTGACCTGGGGCCTGTGTACGGCCATCAGTGGCGCAGCTGGCCGACACCGGACGGTCGCCACATCGACCAGATCCAGCAGGTCATTGACTCGATCCGGTCGGATCCCGATTCGCGCCGACACGTCGTCAGCGCCTGGAACGTCGCTGACGTCAGTCAGATGGCGCTGCCGCCGTGTCACACCATGTTCCAGTTCTACGTGGCAGAGGACAAGCTATCTTGTCAGTTGTACCAGCGTTCCGCGGATGTCTTCCTCGGGGTACCGTTCAACATTGCGTCATATGCCTTGCTGACTCACCTGGTGGCACAGGTGTGCGAGCTGCACGTCGGGGAATTCGTGCACACGCTGGGCGACGCACATCTGTATGCGAATCACATCGATCAGGGGGAGCTTCAGTTGACTCGCGCAACCAGACCACTACCGACGCTGCAGCTGAACCCGGCTGTCAGAAGCATCGACGAGTTTGATCTCGACGACATCACCGTCGTCGGGTACGACCCGCACCCGGGCATCAAAGCCCCCATCGCCGTCTGATGCAGGTCGTCGCCATTGCCGCCGTTGCCAGCAACGGCGTGATCGGGGACGGGCGAGACATCCCATGGCATTTGCCGGAGGATTTCGCCCGGTTCAAGCGGGTCACCACCGGGCACGTGCTGCTGATGGGGCGCGCCACGTTCGAGGCGATCGGACGCCCGTTGCCAGGCCGGACCACCATCGTGATCACCCGCCAGACCGACTGGCAACCGCCGCGGGTTGAGGACGAGGCCACCCGGGTCTACGTCGCGACCAGCGTCGAGCAGTCCCTGCAAATGGCCGACGAGATTGACCGCGAGAAGATCTGCTGGGTGGCCGGCGGAGGCGAGATCTATCGCCAGACCTGGCACCGGTTGACGGGGCTGGATCTGACCGAGGTCCACCAGACCCCGGAGGGGACCGTTCACCTGCCACCGGTGGATCCGGGGCAGTGGCGCGAGATCACCCGGGAGCACAACGACGGTTTCGACTTCGTCCGGCACGCGCCGATCACCCACACTGATCGGCTGGTGCTCGAACCGGTCAGCCAGCGTGACGACGAGGCGTGGCACGGTTTGCACTCGGAATGGGAGATGCATCGGACGGGATTGCGCAGCGGATACACGGACGTGCATCCGGAAGTGGACCTTCAGACCAACGTGGATTCCTGGATCCAGCACGGGCTCGGATGCTGGCTGGTGCGCGAAGCGAACGACTCGCGGTGGATCGGAACCGGAGGCCTGCGCCAGCAGTTGGACGGACCCCTGCCCTACTGGAACCTGTTCTTCCAACTCGACAAGTCGGTGCAGGGGCGTGGCTATGCCGTGGAACTCAGCCGGGCTGGATTCTCACGACTGGCGGAGTTGGACCCCACAGCTGAGGTACGCGCCTACCTGATGCCCGGCGACAGAGCCGGAACACAGGTGGTGGAGCGGTTGGGTCTGTACCGGATGGCGGATCATGTGGACAAGTGGGGCAATCCACACATGGTCTACTCGCGGTCGGTGCCGTGGTTGCTCAACGGAGTGGGCTGAACCCCAGCACTTCCGCTGTCGGGCACACTGGTCAGATGCGGGCCGAGGCGAGTGTGTTGCACCTCGACATGGATGCCTTCTTCGCCGCCGTCGAGCAGCGGGACAAACCGTCGCTCCGCGGCAAGCAGGTGGTGGTCGGTGGCCTCGGTGGCCGCGGGGTGGTCTCGACTGCGTCCTACGAGGCCCGTCGTCTCGGGGTCGGTTCAGCGATGGCGATGTCCGAAGCCCGTCGGCGCGCTCCGCACGCAGCGTATCTGTCCGGGCGTTTCGACGCCTACCGGCAGTCGAGCCGGGTGGTGATGGAGCTGCTGAAGGAGCTGTCGCCGAACGTCGAGGGGTTGAGCCTGGACGAGGCGTTCGTCGACCTGAGGGCCGGGGGAGTGGACTGCTCTGACCGCGAGGCTGTGCGCCAGTTGATCGCGGGCCTGCGCATAGAGGTGACTCGACGCACGGCCGGTCTGACCGCCTCGGTCGGAGTCGGCTCCAGCAAATTCATGGCCAAGGTCGCCTCCGAAATGGCAAAACCGGATGGTGTGCACATCGTTCAACCCGGGACCGAGGCTGCATTGATCGCCCCACTGAGTGTGCGGGCGGTGCCCGGTGTCGGCCCGGCGACCGGTTCCAGGTTGGAGGCGCTGGGTATCCACACCGTCGAACAGCTGCAATCGGCCAGTCTCGGTGAGCTCACCCGCGAGCTGGGGGTGTCGAGTGGGGAGAACCTGCACCGGCTGGCGCACGCCCGCGATGATCGACCAGTGGCCAGCGAGCGCGAAGCCAAGTCGATCTCGGTGGAGGACACCTTCGCCGAGGACCAGCACGACCGCGAGGTGCTGGAACGGATTCTGCGTCGGGATTCTGCCGTGGTGGCCGCCCGATTGCGAGCTGGACATGTCTTCGCCAGGACGGTCACGCTGAAGGTGCGTCAGGCTGATTTCACCACCTCGACCCGGTCTCGAACCCTGGCCGGTGCGTTTGACGGCGCGGAACGCGTGGCGCAGGTGGCATCTGAACTACTGGGGGCGGTGCCCCTCCTGCAGGGGGTTCGCTTGATCGGGGTTGGGGTGTCGAACTTCGTCAGTTCCGCCCAGGAAGAGCTCTTCGACATCCCATCCGACGGCGTTGACGAGGTCGAGGAGACTCCGGATCCGCAGTGGCGACGCTCACCCGGGTGGTCGCCGGGTGTGGAGGTGCTGCACTCCGAGCATGGCCGCGGATGGGTGTGGGGAAGCGGACTGGGTCGTGTCACGGTGCGGTTCGAGACCAGATTGACGGGGGTCGGTCCAGTTCGCGATCTGCGTGTCGACGATCCGCAACTGGAATTGGCCGCGGACCTGTTGCCGCTGCCCGGCGACACATCAGCCGAAGAAGCGATTTCTTGACCAGCCGAGATCGCACCGACTGAAAGGGTGCCGGAGAAGGGACTCGAACCCTCACACCTTGCGGTACAGGAACCTAAATCCTGCGTGTCTGCCAATTCCACCACTCCGGCTGCAGTGCGTGCTCAGCTCGTGATGCCGAGTTTCCTGGCGAGCCGGGCAACGTGGCCGTTCGACTTCACGTTGTAGCGCGCCAGCTCAATGGTGCCAGAACCGTCCTCGTTCACGGCGATGACGAAGGTAGAGCGGATCACGCCTTCGATCGCCTTGCCGTAGAGCATCTTCTCGCCGTAGGCGCCGTAGGCCTCCAGCACCTCACGATCAGGGTCGGCCAACAGCGTGATGTGGAGATCGCTTTTGTCTCGGAAGGCTGCCAGCCTCCTCGGCGTGTCCGGTGAGATGCCGACGATGTGGTAGCCCGCCGCCGAGTAGGCGTCCGCGCTGGCAGTGAAGTCGACGGCCTGCACGGTGCAACCGGGCGTCATCGCGGCGGGGTAGAAATACAGCACCACGTTCCTGCCGGCGAAGTCGCGCAGTGAGACGCTGGTGCCATCGGCATCAGGAAGAGTGAAAGCCGGGGCTGGGGAACCCGCTTCGAGAGTCGTCATGCACCACACCCTAGGCCACCGGCGAGCAGCCGTGCCAATGATCTCCGACCAGCGATCACCCGCCGTGAAGGTGCCGTTTTGGCGGCGCATTCGCTGGCCGGGGGCATAGTCTGGGGGCTGCACAGTCATCGGAGACACCGATGGCTCACCCAGCTGAGAACATCGTGGAGGATCACATGGCCCAGGCTTCGGATCGGCGTAGTGCCGATCAGATTCGCAAAGACCTGCACGCCGCGCGGGCACGCATGTCGGCCAATGTCGAGGGTCTGGTTCGCGAAGTGCACCCCAAGGCCGTGAAGCAGCGCGCCGTGGACGACGTCAAGTCGTTCGCGCGGACCGAGCTGGACAACGCCAAGTCCACCGTCATCGACGACGACGGACTGCGCACCGATCGGTTGGCGATCGTCGCGGGCGTCCTGGTCGGTACCGTGATCGCGCTGGTCGCTGTTCGCCGTATGGTGTCCAAGGTCCGTCGACGTTCCTGAAGGATGCGCGACCTTGATCAGCGCGGTGAGTCGATGGGCACGTTGACCGTTGGTCATGACTACCGAATTGGTAACGATCGTCCTCATTTCGCCTGTATCGCTGGCGGGGCCGTGAAGATTGTACTAGTTTCCATTCCAGCTCTGCTCAGGGCAGAACACGATGAAGTGAGGTCAACGATGACAGTACGAAAAAACGCCCGCCGCATCGCGGTGACGGGGGTCGCGCTCCTGGCAGTACTAGCCACGGCCGCTTGTGGCGGCTCAGACTCCGGCAGCTCGGATGGCGCGGACTGGACCCAGACGGGTCCGATCACCTATGTCCAGGGCAAGGACACGTCCGGCTACGTCCAGCCGGCGATCGATGAGTGGAACAAGTTGTACCCCGATCAGAAAGTGACCTTCGCTGAGCTCTCCGACAGCGCCGACGAGCAGCGTGCGGCAATGATCGAGAACGCCACCACCAACGGCGCCAAGGGCTATGACGTGCTCTCGGTCGATGTGGTGTGGACCGCTGAGTTCGCCGGCAACCAGTACATCCAGGAACTGCCCAAGGACCAGTTCCCGACGGACGGTTATCTCAAGCCGGCCGTCGATTCGGGCACCTACTTCGACAAGCTCTACGCGTTTCCGGCCACCTCCGACGGCGCCATGATGTACTACCGCACGGATCTGCTGGAGCAAGCGGGCATCGCCGAACCGCCGAAGACCTGGGACGAGGTCGTCGCGGCCTGTGACGCGGTGAAGAAGCTGCCCGGCCAGGCGAGCATCAACTGCTGGGGCGGACAGTTCCAGAAGTACGAGGGCCTGACCTGCAACATCGCCGAGTTCATCAACTCCGCCGGGGGTACGTTCATCACGGCCGATGGCAAGCCTGACGTGAACTCGGACGCCGCGATGAGTGGCGTCAACCAAATGGTCGACTGGTTCGACGACGGCACCATTCCCAAGGCTGCCCAGACCTGGCAGGAAGAGGAGTCGCGCAACGCCTTCCAGAGCGGCAACCTGGTTTTCCTGCGCAACTGGCCCTACGTGTACACGCTGGCCAACAAGGATGACGGTTCCTCCGAGGTCAACGGCAAGTTCGCCGTCGCGCAGTTGCCGGGCAAGGACGGCGTCGGAGTCTCCACCCTTGGTGGTCACAACATGGGTGTGACCACGACCGCCAAGAACCTGGGCACGGCCAAGGAGTTCATCAAGTGGTGGAACTCGGCCGAGAATCAGAAGGCCCACACCATCGTGTCCTCGCAGGCCCCCACGATCGAGGGGCTCTACTCCGATGAGGAACTTGTCAAGCAGTTCCCCTACATGCCGGTGCTGCGGGCGTCGCTTGCCAACGCTGAGCCGCGCCCGAAGGCCGTTGAATACGGTGACGTGACCCTGGCCATCCAGGACGCGACCTACAACGCCATCCAGGGCAACAGCACGCCCAAGGCAGTGTTCGACAGGCTGCAGACCGATTTGGAAGGTCTGCTCAAGTAATCCCGAGCAGTGGCTGGTGGCGAAGAGCGATGCTCCTCGCCACCACCCACTGGACTCCAATCCGAAGGAGGGACAACGTTGTCAAATGCCGTGGACGTCACCCATGATGTCAGCAAGGAAAAAGAACGCAAACCCAAGAAGAACCTGCTCTCTGACGGTCAGGGCACTCTTGCCCTGATCCTCATCGCGCCCACCCTGTTCGTCATCTTCCTCGTGGTGGGGATCCCGGTCGTCATGAGCGTCATAGAGTCCATATACATCACCACCGGCGGCGTCAACCCGGACACCGGTGTGGTGGAGAGTGTCACCAATTTCGCCGGTCTGCAGCAGTATGCCGATGCCTTCACCGAGAGCGCCGGCACAGTGCTGAGCCCCTGGGGCAGACTCCCGCGGTTCCTGAATGCCCTGATCAACACACTCTTCTTCACGGTGGTGTGTATCGCTTTCGAAACCGTCCTGGGTGTTCTGATGGCACTGATCATGACCAAGGCCTTCAAGGGCAAAGGTCTGGTGCGTGCCGCCATCCTGATTCCGTGGGCCATCCCGACCATCGTGTCGGCCTTGATGTGGCAGCTCGTGTTCAATACCTCCGGTGTCGCCAACGAGATCATCGGCCAGCAGATCCTGTGGCTGGCTGACTCGGTCTGGTCCCAGTGGGCGGTCATCATCGCGGACGTCTGGAAGACCGCACCGTTCATCGGTCTGCTCACCCTCGCCGGATTGCAGACCATTCCGACCGACGTCTACGAGGCGGCCAAGGTCGACGGTGCCACCGCATGGCAGATGTTCTGGCGGATCACCCTTCCGCTGGTGCGCCCTGCGCTGGTCGTCGCGGTGTTGTTCCGTACCCTCGACACCCTCCGCATGTTCGATCTGCCCTTCGGCCTGATCGGCCCGCAGAAGTACTCGGTGGAAACCCTGTCAATGCTGGCCTTCAGCGATGCCCAGGCCCAACGGTACGGCTCGGCCGCGGCCTACTCGGTGATGTTGTTCCTGTTGATCGTGGTGATCGCGTTCCTGTTCATCAGGTTGCTGGGCGCTGATCTGGTCAGTGATCCCGAGGTGAAGGCGATGAACGAGGCCCGCAAGAAGCAGAAGGCTGCCCGCAAACAGATGAAATCATCCATCACGAGTGGGGAGTCGGCAACATGACCCAAGGGGAGTCCACTACCATCGCCACCCCCGAGGTGCAGGAAGAGATGCAGACCCGAGGCCTGAGCGCGGAGGAGATGGAAAAACTCAGCAGGCCGTCGCGTGGTGGCAAGTACTGGGCCGGTCTGATCCTGACCATCCTCGGCATGGGTGCGATCGTGCTCTACTGCATCATTCCCTTCTACTGGATGATCATCTCGTCGCTGCGGCTGCCGACCCAGGGGCTCAGCAACGAATTCTGGCCGAGCCCGACGTCGACCGACAACCTCAAAGCGGTGTTCGAAGGCAGGAACAACTTCGGCCGTGGCCTGCTCAACTCGCTGATCATCTCGACGGTCACGACGCTGGGAACGCTGTTCTTCGGCATCATCGCAGCCTACGCCCTGGCCAGGTTGCGCTTCCGGATGAAGGGTTTGGTGCTCAGCATCATCATCGGTTGTTCGATGTTCCCCCCCATCACCCTGTTGGTTCCGCTGCTGAAGATGTTCACCGGCTTCTACTCGTGGTTCCCGAACTGGATGAACACCTACCAGGCGGCGATCATCCCGTCACTGTCCTTCGGTCTGCCGTTGGCAGTGTGGAATCTGGTGGCGTTCTTCCGTCAACTGCCGGTCGAACTGGAGCAGGCCGCCATGGTGGATGGCTGCACCCCCGGGCAAGCCTTCCGCAAGGTCATCATGCCGCTCGCGGCACCCGGCGTGTTCACCACCGCCATCATCACCTTCATCGCGGTGTGGAACGAGTTCCTGATTGCTCGTACGTTCCTCACCACGCCGGAGATGATGACGGCCACGGTGTCCCTGTCCCGATTCAGCGGGTCGTTGGGGTACAACACTCCGTACGGCACGATCATGGCGGCCGGCGTCTACGTCACCGTCCCGTTGATCATCGTGGTGCTGCTGTTCCAGCGCCGCATCGTCTCTGGCCTGACGGCAGGTGGCGTCAAGTAGTCAACTGAGTGTGTCATCGGGGGTGCGGGAGACCGCGCCCCCGATTTCACATCCACCAGCAACTTGGGTAGTGTTTCTGATCGCGCGCACCGCTAGCTCAACTGGCAGAGCAGCTGACTCTTAATCAGCGGGTTCAGGGTTCGAGTCCCTGGCGGTGTACTGAAACCCCTGGGTGACCAGGAGTTTTTCGTTCGTTACCTGTACCCCTCGCCCGTCATCGGGACTTGGCTTTCTCGGAGAGCCCCATTTCTTCCGCGTGATCCGGGCAACAGTATTGGGTGCGCTACCGGCTCACCACGCGACGTGCGGCCGGGGTATTGCTACTCCTCTTCGAGCCATAGGTATCCGTCGACAGGCAGTGTCGCCCCATCGATGGCCTTTGCGTTGACAATGTTTCGCCCGCGAATCGAGGTCAGGTGCACGGGATGTCCGGAGATGTTCACGACGGCAATCACGGTTTGGCCGGGGTTCCCTCGGCGCACCGCAAACACGTCCGGTCCCAGATCGAGCACGCTCTGTGGGGAGTATGGCGAGAACTGGCGGTGGGAGGATCGGATGCGCAAGAGCTGCTTCATGCCCTCAAGTACCAGACTGCGACGAGGCGAGCTCGAAAGCTCCTCCAGCAGGGTGTCAGCATCGAGACGTTCACGATTGATGCGTCGGTTGATCCCGGAGTCGCGCATGCCATCGACGTCGTGGCTGGAACCGAACAGTGAGTGGTAGTAGAAAGCTGGCACACCTTCGAGCGACATCAGAATGGCATGAGCCGCCACCGCCCTGCGAGCAACCGCCTCGGGATCGTGGGCCAGGGCAGGCCCGGCCAACGCATCCAGGTAGGACACGTTGAGTTCGTAGTCCCCCTGGCTCCCGTCAGCGGCGGTAGCGAAGGAAGCGGCACCACCGACGGCCACCACACGCTCGACGAGTTTTTCTCGTTCCGCTTCAGAGAGCAGACGCTCCGCGGGCCGCATCCCGACCCCGTCGTGACTGGCAAGGAAGTTGAACCATGTGGCCCCGCCCTCGGGTAGTTCCAGGCTGGCAGCCCATGCGCTCAACTTCTCAGAATTACCGGAGACGAACGTGTGGAGCACAAGCGGGGGAAGGGCGAACTGGTACACCATGTGCGCCTCATCGTCTCCGTTCCCCAGGTAGGTGATGTTATCGGCGTGGGGCACGTTCGTCTCGGTAAGGATCCGGGTCCCAGGTGCCGCGTCATCGACGATGGCCCGCCACATCTTGATTACCGCATGTGTGCTCGGTAGGTGGATGCACGTCGTGCCGGATTCCTTGCACAAGTAGCCAATCGCATCCAGCCGCACGGTGGTGGCGCCGCGCGCAAGGTAGCCGAGCAAGACGTCGGTGAGGTTGAGCAAGACGGCCGGGCTGGAGGCATTGACATCTATCTGGTCGGGACCGAACGTCGTCCACACCGACACCGTCGTCCCATCCTGTCGGGTGAAGTGGTGGGTGAGTGGCGTCGTGCGGGGACGCACGACGCGTGAGGTGTCGAAGTCGGGGCCTGGCGAGATGAAGTAGTCCGTGTAAAGGGGGTCGCCGGACAGCGCCCCCTTGAACCAATGTGAGGACGCGGAGACGTGGTTGGCGACGAAGTCGAACATGAGCACGTGGTCGCGACTCAGCGTCTCGACATCGTCCCAATTCCCCAGTGCCGGGTTGATCTCACGGTGGTCGACGACGGCGAAACCGTCGTCGGAGGTCCACGGGAACATTGGCAGCAGGTGGACATCACTCACCGCGTCCCCGACTATGTGGCTCAGCACGTCGCCGAGGGTGCGGAGGGGGGCCTGTCCTTCACGGGTGAAGGAGTCGCCGTAGGTGATGAAATAGCTCGTCGTCTCGTCCATGACAGGTCGGATCCGGGCCGCAAGATACCCCCGATACGAATCGACCAGGGCGCACAGATCGCCGACCAAAGCCTCAGCGATCTCCGGCTGCGTGGGAAAGAGGGTGGACGCCTGCTGGCGCAGGCGCGCATCGAGCGCTACGGATGGCGTCGTTCCAGGGCTCATCGCAATCCTTAGAGAAGGCCATTCATCACCTGTTGTGCGTCTATATGCTCACACAAGTCGTCAGATGTATTGTCCAAATCTGTGGATCGGCGTCTCATCCGATGTGCTGCTCACCTCGTGATTCGTTGGGTCGGTGGACGAGCTTTCCCTTCTCGAATCGGGTACCAGCATGTACCAGTGCGACGAGGTGAGCAGGGTTGACGGACCGCCACCGACGCTGAGCTGAGGCGATCAGCTCCTTCGTGCCGTCGGAGAAACGGCGGCTTGGTCTTTCTACCGCACGGATGTGCTGAAGCAGGCTGGTGTCTCCGAGCCGCCGAAGACGTGGGATGAGGTCTGGCCTGTGACGCGGTGAAGAAGCTGCCGGGCCAGGCGAGCATCGACTGCTGGGGCGGTCAGTTCCAGAAGTACGAGGGCCTGACCGTCAACGTCGCCGAGTTCGTCAACTCTGCCGGAACTCGTCAAGCAGTTCCCCTACCTGCCGGTGCTGCAACAGTCGATTGCCAACGCTCAGCCGGCGTGACCAGGGAGTTTTTCGTTCGATTCCCCTGGTCCGCTCGCCCGTCATCGGGGTTCGTTCAGCTTGGCCAACTGTTCATCGCTGAGCTGAACGTCGATCGCCTTGGCGGAATCGATGATCGATTCGGGTCGGCTGGCACCTGGGATCGGGATGACGTGCTCACCCTGCGCGAGGTGCCATGCGAGCACCACCTGGTACACGCTGACACCGATCTCGGCGGCCACCTCGGCGAAGGCGGCGAACTTGCTACCCGCCTCCTTCGCCTGCCCGGTTCCTCCCAGTGGGCTCCATGGCAGGAAAGTGGCACCTCGCTGGCCGGTCAACTCCAGCTCTGCCTGGGAGCTGCGGAACCTGGGTGAGAACTCGTTCTGCACCGACGCGAGACGTCCCGGGCCGAAAACGTCGGAGGCGATCTTGATCTCCTCGACGTTCGCGTTGCTGATTCCGACGGCCTTCACCAGACCCTCGTCGAGGAACTGGGCGAAGGTGGCGATCACGTCGGCGTAGTTGCGGGCCCGATCTGGACGGTGCCATTGGTACAGATCAATGACATCGACATCCAGAGCGCGCATCGACGCTTCCAGGGCGGAGCGCAGGTATGTCGGTGTCCCGTTGCGACCCCACTCCCCACCCTTCGATCGGGTGATCCCGCCCTTGGTGCCGACGATCACCCCGGCGGTGTCCCCGTAGGACTTCAGTGCCTTGGCGACCAGACGTTCGTTGTGGCCCATCGTGTCCCAGCTGGGGGCGTAGACGTCAGCCGTGTCGATGTAGGTGATCCCGGCATCGAGCGCGGCATGGATCGTGGCAATGGCCTGTTCCTCGCCCGGCTGGGTGTTCGCGCCCATCGAGAGGGGCATGGCGCCCAGGCCGATGGCGGAGACGTCGAAGGGTCCAAGTTTGCGGGTCTGCATGAGAGCAACGCTACGGTAGTGCCGAACGCCCCGTGATGATCGTGAGGTGTCTACTTTCGCCTGCTGCGCACGTGGGCGATTCGCTCCGACCTCAGT
>JAGXHS010000052.1 GCA_024636075.1 Propionibacteriaceae bacterium | reverse complement strand
TCGGGTGAAGGCGTCCGCGGTGGGACTGGAGGCGGAGGAGTACCGAGCTGAGCTGGCTCGGGTGGAGACCGGCTGGAACGGCATGGTCCCGATGGAGGTCGGGGCCGACGTGATCGACGGGCTGTACGACCGCGGGAGTGCCGATCTCGTCGAAGCAGCGGAGTTGCCGGTGCACACCGGGCTGATCCTGCACAGCAATGCCGGCTCCGCGTTGGGTCGCAAGATGCCCTCAGGGCAGGTGCGGTTGGTGAAGAGCGATCGGGATGCCTTCGGGTTGCATGGCCGGTCCGCCGAGCAGCGGGTGGCGCTCGATCTGCTGCTGGACCATGAGGTGGGGATCGTTTCGCTGGGTGGGCGCGCCGGGACGGGCAAGTCAGCGCTGGCACTGTGCGCCGGTTTGGAAGCGGTGCTGGAACGCAGGCTCTACCAGAAGGTGGTGGTGTTCCGACCGATGTACGCGGTCGGGGGTCAGGATCTCGGCTACCTGCCGGGCACCGAAGGCGAGAAGATGTCGCCGTGGGGTCAGGCTGTCTTCGACACACTCGGCTCGGTGACGAACAAGTACGTTCTGGATGAGATCATCGCGCAGGACATGCTCGAGGTGCTGCCGCTGACGCACATTCGCGGCCGCTCGCTGCACGACGCCTTCGTCATCGTCGACGAGGCCCAATCGTTGGAGCGCAATGTGTTGCTGACGGTGCTGAGCCGGATGGGTCAGAACTCGCGCGTGGTGCTCACCCACGACGTCGCCCAGCGTGACAACCTGCGCGTCGGGCGGTACGACGGGATCGCCGCCGTCGTGGAAAAGTTGAAGGGGAACCCGTTGTTCGCACACGTCACCCTGACACGATCCGAGCGTTCGCCGATCGCGGCTCTGGTCACGGAGATGTTGGAAGAGGTGTTCTGACCGGGAGGGTCGTTCGGCTCCAACCGCTGGGGTCATCTCACCCCCCTCCATCCCTCGTGCGGATGAGGCGTGCCGGCGGGCATCGCCTTAGGATTATGAGATGGTCCTGCCTCCACCGAGTCGCGATGGGGATGGTGCGGTGCTCCGAAACGAACTGGACGAGCCGGCAGCAGGCCCGGGTGCCGCGTTCCCGGAAGCTGGCTTGGGGTGGCTGTGGGACCGGGGCGGGGAAGCCGATCCGGTTAGGGTCAGCCGCGCCCGACCGTACCAACACACATCAGAGGAGCCAACACCATGGACCAGTCCGCGCGTTACGTCGATCTGAGCCTCCGGGAAGAAGACCTGATCGCGGATGGCAAGCACATCCTGTGCGCCTACACGATGCAGCCCAAAGCGGGCTACGAGTACGTGTCCGCGACAGCGCACTTCGCCGCCGAGTCCTCCACCGGAACCAACGTCGACGTGTCCACCACCGACGACTTCACCAAGGGCGTGGACGCGATCGTCTACCACGCGGACGAGGCGACCGGTGACATGCGCATCGCCTACCCGTTGGACCTGTTCGACCGCAACATGACCGACGGTCGAATGATGATGGTCTCCTTCCTGACCCTTGCCATCGGCAACAACCAGGGCATGGGCGACATCGCGCACGCCAAGATGATCGATTTCTGGGTTCCGCCGGAGGTCATTCGTCAGTTCGACGGGCCGGTGACGAACATCGAGGAGATGTGGCGGGTCCTCGGTCGCCCGGTTCACGACGGCGGCTTCATCGCTGGCACGATTATCAAGCCCAAACTGGGGTTGCGTCCCGAGCCCTTCGCCAAGGCTGCCTACGAGTTCTGGCTGGGCGGGGATTTCATCAAGAACGACGAGCCGCAGGGCAATCAGGTGTTTGCCCCGGTGAGGAAGACCATCCCGTTGGTGTACGACTCGATGAAGCGGGCGATGGACGAGACCGGCGAAGCGAAGCTGTTCTCGATGAACATCACCGCCGACGACCACAATGAGATGCTCGCTCGCGCCGACTTCGCGTTGGAGACCTTCGGAACTGATGCGAACAAGCTCGCGTTCCTCGTCGACGGATTCGTCGGGGGGCCGGGAATGGTCACCACGGTACGGCGCAACTACCCGAACCAGTTCCTGCACTACCACCGGGCTGGCCATGGCATGGTCACATCGACCAGCTCCAAGCGGGGATACACCTCATTTGTGCTGGCAAAGATGTCCCGGCTGCAGGGAGCATCAGGCATCCATGTCGGCACCATGGGCTACGGCAAGATGGAGGGCGCCGGCGACGACAAAGGCATTGCCTACATGATCGAGCGCGACGAAGCCGATGGGCCCGTCTACCACCAGAAGTGGGACGGGATGAAGGCAACCACCCCGATCATCTCCGGGGGTATGAACGCGCTCCGGCTGCCAGGCTTCTTCGCCAATCTGGGACACGCGAACGTGATCAACACTGCGGGCGGCGGAGCCTACGGTCACATTGACGGTCCTGCTGCCGGCGCGGTGTCACTGCGGCAAGGCTCTGAGTGCTGGCGAGCAGGAGCCGAACCGATCGAATGGGCCAAGACCCATCGTGAGTTCGCACGGGCCTTCGAATCCTTCCCGCAGGACGCGGACAGCCTCTTCCCGGGATGGCGGGAGAAGTTGCTGGGCTGATCTGCCGGGCGCCACGGTGACCGCCTCAGAGCGACAATTCGACGGTCACCGTGGTGCCCTGCTCGGGTCGGGTATCGATTTCCAGTGATGCTCCCAGCAGCGCGCAGCGCTCAGCGATCGAGGCGAGGCCGAAGTGTCCCGCCCGTCGGTCTGTTCTCAATCCCACACGGTCCTGGGTCGCACGCTTCTGGGCCGTACCCGTCCTGCCGCTTGCCCGGAAATCAAATCCCTGCCCGTCATCAACGGTGGTCAGAATGACAGCGCCGTTGACTCGGCGCAGTCCGAGCGCGATGTGGGTGGCTTCTGCGTGGCGTACCGCATTGCTCATGGTCTCCTGTGCGATGCGAAACAGGGCGGCGGCGGCGTGGTCCGGCAGGTCGGTGAACGACGTGTCAGGATCGCTGTGCACCCTGACCGTGGTGCCGGCGGCTGTGGCGGCGAGCGACTGCAACGCGGCGACGATGCCGAGATCGTCGACGAGCACACTGTGCAGACCGCTGATCGCCTGCCGGGTCTCCGCGTAGGCCCGGTCGGACAGTGAACACGCGGTTGAGATCTGGAAGCGTGCCTGAGTCAACGTGTCGGCGGCAGCGACGTCATCTGGGCTCAATTCATCGGCCAGAGAGGCCATCGACATCTGGGCCGCGCTGAGGTGGAATGACATCGAGGCCAACACCGTGGCAACGCCGTCGTGCAGGTCGAACGCGATCCGGCGCCGTTCAGCTTCCCGGGCGGAGATGGCCGCTGCGATCAGCTGATCCCGTTCATGGCGATGCTGGTTCACGGTGTTCAACAGTCTGCGGTACTGCAATCGGACCCCCAAGAGGTCTGCGTACGGCTGGAACTGTTTCAGGTCTGCATCCGTGTACGGCCGCTCGGTGCCGCGCCACAGCGACACCACCGCCGAGCTCTGGCCGTCCAGGCCGCGCGCGGGGAGGCACAGGCGGGCCACCTGTCCTGACTCGGCGGTGCCGAGCAGTTCCCGATGAAGAGGATTGCGGGGAGAGTCGGCGCCAAGTCGAATCGCGTGGGAATTCCGGGCCACCTGGCCGCTGACGCCTTGCCCCATCGGCACCCTGAGACCGGCCTCGACCCGCTGATGGCGCGGATGCACTGCACCCACAGTGAGTGCCTGGCCGTCGACGACCAGAATCAGAGCACCGGCAGATCGTGATTCCTCCGCGAACAACTGAGCAACTGCCACCAGATCCGGGAAGGGGGGAGCGCTCAGTAGCGGCAGCAGGGCACTCATTGGAACATGCCCTCTCTGAGTGCCAGGGCGGTCGCTGCTGCACGATCCTGGACGTCAAGCTTGCGATAGAGGCTGCGGATGTGGGACTTGACTGTGTCCTGGCTGATCATCAGCTTGCCAGCGACGCTCCGGTTCGAGTGCCCCGCTACCAACAGAGCCAACACTTCGGATTCACGTTGGGTCAGCCCGTGCCGGGCACCCGGCCAATAGTCCCCGCTACCGACGTTGGCCGCGGACAACGCGACCCTGCCGGCCACTGTCGGATCGACGACCACGTCACCGTCCTGAACTCTGCTCAGATGACCGATCAGTTCGCGTCCATCGATGCGCTTGAGCAGGAATCCCCTGGCGCCAGCCCGTAGTGCCTGGAACAGGTAGTGCTCATCGTCGTAGACGGTCAGCATCACCACCTTGACGGCGGGATGCGAGCGGGACAGTTGTCCAACCAGATCGACTCCACTGTCGCGTCCCAGCCGCACATCGCAGAGCACCACGTCCGGGGTGGTCGTCGCGATCAGGGACATGGCCTCGGCGGCACTCATCGCAGACCCGACGACCTCTACAGCGTCGGGGAAATGGGCGAGCATTGCGGCGAGGCCATAGAGGATCATCTCGTGGTCATCCACGAGAACCAACCGCAGCGGAAGGCTGGTCACGCGATCAACAGTATCGGTTGTGACCCGCCCACAGACGGTGAGGTGCACTTTCAACGACTCTTCGACGTGGATGGCATCACCCTTGGACCCACCCGTGCGGGGGATTACACAGAGATCGATCGGTGATGATCTGAGGCTGGCCACTCCGCACGGAGTCGTGCCGGGCTCACCGACGGAGATCGTTCATGCTGACCAATCGAACCACCTTGGCGCAGTTCCTGATCGCAGGACAGCGTGAGGTGCCTGAGAGCACCGGTGAATTGAAGTCGCTGCTCCTTGATGTTGCCCTTGCCTGCAAGGTCGTCTCCCGGCAGGTCGCCCAAGGTTCCATTCTTGCCACCGGCAGTGGTGACACCACCGATCAGCGTGATCGGAGGATGCCGCTCGAGGAACTGGCAACCAACGCCTTTCTCCGTGCCGTGGAGGGAAGCGGTCACTTGGCCGGCCTGCTTGGCGCCGGGCGTAACCAGCTGCATCTTCTGGCTGAGGGCGCCCCCAGAGGGAAGTACCTTCTGGTGTTCGATCCGCTGGACGCGGCAGCCACGTTCGACGACACCGTCTCGGTTGGCAGCACCTTCTCGGTGTTGCGGGCCAAGAAGC
>JAGXHS010000051.1 GCA_024636075.1 Propionibacteriaceae bacterium | reverse complement strand
CGTCGGGACACAGGTTCGCGACCTGGCCATCGTCGGCAGCTACCAAGACATCACCAACGGCGGCAAGACGGCCAAGTCGGCCTTGCCCACCGGTGGCGACGACGTGATGTGGTACATGGTCGGCGTGAAGTTGACCCCCGGCGTGGATGCAACCGACAAGGCCTTGGCGTACAACGATCAACTGGCACCTGCGAAGGTCGCAGACATCGAGCAGTGGCGGGAGCAGACGCTGGGCCCGATCGCCCGGCAGGTGATGGTCACCGCTGTCGTCTCCGTGATCGTGGCGCTCGCTCTCGCGGCGCTGATGACGGCGCTGTTCACCAGGATGCTCGTCGCTCGAGACGCGGGACAGATCGCCGTCCAGCGGGCGATCGGCGCCGCAGATGCGGGGCTGCGCACCCAATACCTCACCAGAGTGCTGCTCGTGCTGCTGCTCGGCGTGGTCGTCGGCTCGGTGGCCGCCAACACCCTGGGCCAGGGACTGTTCAACCTCATGTTCGAGGCGTTGTTCGGCGGCCTCGAGTCCCTGGGCCAAGGCACGAGCCGGATCGACTTCGTGGTCAACCGACTGCTGACCTACCTGGCTCTGCCCGGAGCCCTGCTCGGGGTCGTGGCGCTGGCAACGGGTGCCAGCTCTCGCTCCATCTCCGATGCCCGGATCTCCACCCTCGTCACTGAATAAGGAATCCACAATGACCAGCGCAACCCCTCTCCTCAAAGCGACGGGACTGACGAAGTCCTTCTCCGGCCATGCCGTGCTGCACGGCGTCGACCTGCAGATTCACGAGGGCGAGCTTCTCGCGGTGATGGGGCCGTCGGGGTCGGGCAAGTCGACCCTGCTCTACACGATCAGCGGTATGGACACGATGACCTCCGGCTCCGTCAGCTTCGCCGGGGAGGATCTGGCCGACATGCGCCAGAAGGAGCTGGCCCGCTTGCGGCTCTCCAGCATGGGGTTCATCTTCCAGCACGTGCACCTGCTGAAGAACCTGTGCCTGCTGGACAACGTGGTGCTGCCTGCCTACCTGGCCGGGCTGGCCCCCCGTGCCGAACTCAACGACCGGGCGATGCACCTGATGGAACGCACCGGAGTGGCCGAGCTCGCACATCGGGACATCTCAGAGGCCTCCGGCGGCCAGTTGCAGCGTGTGGGCATCTGCCGCTCGCTGATCAACCAGCCGAAGGTCGTCTTCGGCGACGAACCCACGGGCGCGCTGGACTCCGCCGCCGCCAGCGAGATCATGGACATCCTTGGCGAACTCAACTCCGAGGGCATGACCATCATGCTGGTCACCCACGACCCCCGGGTCGCAGCCCGCACCGACCGGGTCCTGTACATGCTCGACGGCCGGATCGTCGGTGACCGCCGCCAGGGTCGGTATGCCGGTGCGGACCTGGATCAGCGCCACACCGAGCTGACCTCGTGGCTGTCGTCCCTGGATTCAGCTCAGCCCACCGGAGGACCGTTGCCCACTGAAGGCGCTCGCGAGGAAGTCGTCGACGCATCGTAAGTCCCACACCTCACCGGTCTTTCCCTGACCCCTTTGTCGCTGGTGGGCCTTGCGGGCGGGAATGGCCTCCAACCACGACGCCACACGACTCTGTCTGAGCCCCGCTCCCGGACCTGGCCGAAACAGTTATGCGGATCGGACGATTCGCTGGAGCTCCGCGCCCATCGGTGAAGTCGCTGCGCAACGTCGACGCGTCCATCAGGTGAAGCCACCGGACCCGTCCGGCTCACCCACCATCTGGCTGATTCGTCGCCGCGGTTGTCATGACTGACGCGTGACTCCTGGGATCTCCTTGAGGGTGGGGAGCTGACCCACGGGAGCGCTGCGTGGGGGCGTCCGGGTTGGAACGTAGACTTGAGATGGCTGGATGCACAGATGGTGGTACTGAGCCTCGTCGCTCCAGCAGACCCAATTCAATACAGAGACCGAAGTGTTGCAGCAACCCGAAGTGGAGCACGATGAGCGTCGTAGGACAGGTGACCGGCAAGGCCCAGACACGACGGGGTTTGGCGTTGCGGCACAAGGTCTCCGGTGACGACGGGCCACGCAATGCCCGGCGCATCTGGCAGCCCGGTGGCGAACGCTGGTTCACCAGTGATGATCCCATCTGGCGCGTTCATGAGGACGCCGCCATGTTTCCCGGCGGTGTGGCGGCGCTGTTGGTCCAGATGCTGCACCCGGCGGCGATGGCGGGCGTTGCGGGCCACAGTGGCTACCGGGGTGACCCGTGGGGGCGGTTGGCCCGCACCAGCACCTACTTGGCGACGACCACGTTCGGCACCATCGAACACGCCGAGGAGCACATCGCCACGGTGCGAGCGGTGCACGAACGCGTGCGCGGCAAGGATCACGCCGGCCGGGCCTATCGAGCCAGCGACCCGCACCTGTTGATGTGGGTTCATCTGGCCGAGGTGGACTCATTCCTGCGCGCGTTCCAGGCGTACGCAAAGGACCCGCTGACACCCAGTGAGGCTGACCGGTACGTGCGCCAGACGGGAGTTTCCGCGCGTCTGCTCGGCGTACTGGAACCGCCAGACACCGTGGATGAGCTGCAGACCGCTTTGGACGGCTACCGGGACGAGCTCGAGCTGACGGACGCGGCTCGGGACTCAGCCAGATTCCTTCTGCTGCAACCGCCCTTGCCCTGGGCGGCACGCCCTGGCTACGCGGCCATCGTGGCCGGCGGTATTGCGGTGATGCCGGCCTGGGCACGTGAGACCTTCGGCATCTCGACGTCAGATTGCCTGGTGCAAGCGATCGGGGGCCCGCTGGGTTCGGCCAGTACCGCCACCATCCGGTGGGCAATGGCGGGGGTGCGGGCCGAGGACCGAGGAGAACAGAACGAAACAGGACAACGAGGCGATGAGGGACAGGAGCATGCCGCATGACGACCCAATCCGGTAAGCCCGTCGAGTCGGTGTGGGACTATCCCCGCCCACCGGCTGTGGTCAGCTGCGAGCTGACTGTGCAGATCCACTTCGGCGGCGTCGAAATCGCGTCCTCCACGCAGTCGCTGCGGGTGCTGGAAACCTCCCACCCGCCGACGTTTTACCTGCCCATTGAGAGTTTCGTGCCCGGGGTGCTGCAGCCAGTGACAGGAACCACGGCGTGCGAGTTCAAGGGTGTCGCGCACTACTTCGATGTGTGTCAGGACGGTCAGCGCGCACAGCGCGCCGCCTGGCACTATCCACAGCCCACGGCCGGGTTCGAGCCGTTGGCCGGCCACGTCGCGGTGATGCCCGGGGCGATGGATGCCTGCTTCGTCGACGGAGAACGTGTGACCGCGCAGGACGGCGACTTCTATGGCGGCTGGATCACCTCGGAGGTGGTCGGTCCGTTCAAGGGAGCGCCTGGCACCTGGGGCTGGTGAGCAGGCACCCAAGCGGCTGGGATCACTGATCGTGATCGGTGGGTGCGACCCTGAGCAAGACGTTGCCGGTCTTCTGTTCCGACTCGACGTACTCGTAGGCCGCGACGATCTGCTCCAGGTCGAATCGTCGGTCATCCAGCACCGGGCGGAACTCACCGGAGCGCAGCAACTCCTGGAACTCCTCGATGAGTGCCTTGTCGAATCTTGGCGGGGTCGGCATCATGACGCGCCTGCCGCGACCCAGCTTGGTGATCAGCTGCAGGGGCACGTTCTGCCATCCGTGGCCAAGATCCGTCGTCAGGTACGAACCATCACGGCGCAGCACTGATCGGCACGTGCTGAAGCTGCTCTTTCCGACCGCGTCGATGATGCAGTCGTACCGATCACTGCCCTGCGTGAAGTCCTCGGCAGTACGGTCGATCACCTGATCGGCACCGATCTGGCGCATCAGCGAGACGGCCTCCGGTCCACAGACCGCGGTGACGTTGACGTCGAGCGCCTTGAGCAGTTGCACGGCTGCCGACCCGATGCCTCCGCTGGCCCCATAAACCAGGACATCCTGGCCCGGCTCGATTCCGCCCTTGCGGATGATCGCCAGTGCGTAGTGGGATGCCTCGGTGCTGGCAGCGGCGTGTTCATCCCTCACCCCCTCCGGGATGACGGCGACCGGGCCCTCCTGGTCAACCGTCAGGTACTCGGCGTGGGCTCCGAAGCCCGATTCGTTGTAGCCGAACACCCGGTCGCCGACATCGAACCGACTCACTCCTGATCCAACCGCCGCAACCACCCCGGCGAATTCAGTGCCCAGGATCGTCACCTTGGGTCGACGCCATCCCGTGAACGCACGGATGAAGAACGGGTGCGCCGCCCGGTATCCGCAGTCGGTCCGGTTGACGGTGCTCAGGTGCACCTTGACCAGCACCTGACCCGCTCGAGGACTCGGTACCGGGACCTCCTCGACCCGAACCACATCGGGTGTGCCGTACTCCGCCGAGACCGCTGCTCTCACACCGTCATCGTACCCGCAGACGCCTCCGGGCATGCCCCATCTGGACCGCCCGGATCGGTGGCCGGAACGCTGCTTTCAACACCTGTACTGAAGAATCGAGGGCCACCCCTGCCCTCCAAACTGGCCGGCCAGGCGCAGCACCCCGCCAATGTCGCACGGGATGGCGGAGCAGCGACCGGCACGAACGGTCGGCGACTTCATCAGCCCATGGCAACTTGCGCTGCGACTCGAACCGTTCCGGGGTCATGCCTGATTCCCAGCGCAAGGTCACCTCGATCGAAGCCCATCATTCATCTGCCGGAGCTTCGGGCGGTCCTCCCTCGGGGGAGGTCGAAGATGCCCGTCCGCCTTGCTCCTGGACGGTGTCGGTGAGGCGCCGCGCCAGACCACGCAGTACGGCGATCTCATCGGGCGCGAGTCCGACGTGGGCAGCTGCCTCGCATTGCACCTGGGCAACGGGCCCGCGCAGCGCGTTGCCGGCTTCGGTGAGGTGGATCAGCACACGTCGTTCGTCCCGGAGGGAGCGTCGGCGCTCGATCAGGCCGCAGGCTTCGAGCCGCTTCAACAGCGGCGACAAGGTGCCGCTGTCGAGGTGGAGTCGCCCGCCCAGTTCCCCCACCCCGACGCCGTCTCGTTCCCACAGCGCCAGCAGAGTGACGTACTGGGGGTAGGTCAGACCCAGCGCGGAAAGCCCTTCGCGGTAGGCGTTCGTCACCGCCCGCGCCGCGGCGTACAGCGCGAAGCACAGCTGATCATCCAGTCGGACGGGACCATCCACCTCAGGAGTGTCGGACATCGTCATCCATCGATGGTGTGGGATCGCCTGGCGTCGAACGAATGGGTCGCGGCAAGAGCCCACGCCATCAGGACTGGCTGGAAGGCCAGCCGGATCAGGCGCTTGCGATCCGTGTCGAGACCGAAGGCGTCGATCCCTGCCGTGTACTGGTGGATGTTCCCCGGGAACACCGCAACGAAGAACCCCGCCACCACCTTGCCCAGCAGGCGCTGATGTTTCGGGAGCGCGATCAGGGCTGCCCCCTGCGCGATCTCGACGAGTCCCGAGCCGACCACGACGGAGTCCTTGGGTACAGGGAACCAGTCCGGCACCTGGGCCTGAAAGCCCTGCCGTTCGGTGGTCAGGTGCCCGACACCGGCGCTCACCAGGATGGCACCCAGGCCGACTCGAGCCACGCTGCGGACCTTCATCAGGCCTGCTCCTCAGCCTTGTCCACTGTGGGGTAATCGGTGTAGCCGTGTGCACCGCCACCGTAGAAGGTCAACGGATCCGGCGCGTTCAGTGGGGCGTCGTTCTGCCAACGCTGCACGAGATCGGGATTGGCCAGGAACAGACGACCCACCGCGACCAGGTCGCCCTGCCCCCGCTCGAGAATGGCAGTGGCGGATTCGAGGGTGGTCACCGCGCCGAAGCCGTCGTTGGTGATGATCGGACCGTGGAATCGAGCTCGCAGGTCGACGATGAGCTGATCGGTCGGGTCCGCCAGGATGCTCAGGTAGGCGAGATCCAGCCCGGCGATGCCGTCCACGAGCGTCTCGTAGGTTTCCCGGGTGGCGGCCCTGTCGTTCTCCATCACTCCCTGAATGTTGTGGGCCGGGGAGATGCGCAGGCCGACGCGGTCGGCGCCGATCGCATCGGCGACCGCTGTCACGGTCTCGATGGCCATCTGGGCCCGGTTCGCCGGTGTGCCGCCGTACTGGTCGGTGCGCTGGTTGGAGGACGGTGCGAGGAACTGGTGCAGCAGGTAGCCGTTGGCGGCGTGGATCTCGACTCCGTCGATGCCCGCCTCACGGGCGCTGCGCGCGGCATGGACGAAGTCGGCGACCACCCCCGGGATCTCTTCGGTTTCAAGGGCCCGGGGAGTGACCATCGGCTGCTCACCCGTTGCGGTCACGATGTTGCCGGGAGCGGCGATGGCGCTCGGGGCGATGGATTCAAGACCAGACTTGTTGTCGGGGTGAGCGATCCGCCCGGCGTGCATCAGCTGCACGAAGATCTGGCCGTCGCGATCGTGAACCCGGTCGGCGACAAGTCGCCAGCCGGCGATCTGCTCAGCGGAATGGATGCCGGGAGTGTTCAGGTAGCCCTGTCCGACGGCGCTGGGCTGGGTGCCTTCGCTGACGATCAGGGCAGCCCCGGCACGCTGCGCGTAATACTCGGCGTTGAGCTCGGTGGGCGCCATCCCGTCGCCGGCCCGGTTGCGGGTCAGCGGGG
>JAGXHS010000050.1 GCA_024636075.1 Propionibacteriaceae bacterium | reverse complement strand
ATCCCGGTCAGCACCGAAATCAGCGCCGGGATGTGGTCGTTGGGGTTCACCAGGGTCTGGAACTCGCCGATCACTTCGCCGCCGCGCACCAGCACCGCCCCTATCTCGGTGATCGCCGACTCAGCTGACGCACCAGTGGTCTCCAGATCGACCACGCAGAAACTCACCTCGGCGAGCGGTGTTCCGATCTCGTCCAGTCCCGGTTGGTTGTTGGCGGCTGTCATGGTTGTGACGCTATGAGGCGCCGCTGACAAAAACTGTCGGCAGACACCGCGACGCTGGGGTCATGGACAGACTGGAGATTGATTGCGATCGCTGCTCACTGCGCGGTCGGGGGTGTGACGACTGTGTGGTGTCGGTGCTGCTCGGCATCCCCGAAGAGTCAGCGGCGTGGCTCAACGACGATGAGGCACGCGCCGTGGATGCGTTGGCGGCCCATGGCATGGTGCCGCCCTTGAGACTGCTGCCGGTTTGTTTCGAGTCTGAGACTGAACTAAAGTTTTCTCAGCCACGCTTTGGTTGACGAAAGGACCTCACCTGTGAAGTACCGTTGCGCAGCACTGTTGGCCAGCCTGGCTCTGGTGTTCAGCCTGCTCACGGTCGCTGCACCGCAGGCGGCCGCCGACCCGGACGCGGTCGCCGCGGCGCGAGTGGCGCTGCAGCAGATCGAACAGCAAGCTTCGGCGATCGACGAGTCCTACGCCGCATCACAAGCGGAGCTGGCGGACGCCAACAAGCAGCTGGCCACCATCGAATCCGATCTGACCGAGCGCCGTCGTGAGGTGAACACGATGTCTGAAGGTCTGGGCCGGTTGGCCTTGATGCAGTACCGCCAGGGCGCCATGGATGTCACGGTCTCGCTGCTGACCAGCCCTGATGACACGAGCTTCCTGAACGATCTTGCCATCCGCGAGAGCGTCACCCAGCGAGCCACGGCTCAATTGCAGAGCTACCAGCAAGCCCAGGCCGAGGTTCAGGTGCTGCAGCGCAATGCCGCCACGACGAAGGCCACACTGAAGGCTGCGGCCGCCAGGAAGGCGGCGCTGGTCACCTCGTACGACACCAAGCAGGCTGAAGCCGAAAAGGTGCTGGCGCGGCTGACGGCTCAGGAGCGGGAGCGTCTGGCCGAGATCGAACGCAAGCAGCAGGTGGAAGCAGAGCGCCGTGCCAAGGCGGCCAGCGAGCAGGCAGCGGCTGCCGCGAGCCGCACCAACAACACCTCGCGGTCCACCGAACGGACATCCAACTCCTCAAGTGCTTCCTCCGGCTCCAGTACTTCCACCGGCTCCGGGGCCACGGAGAGCGGACGAGCGGCCGAGGCCGTTGCCTTCGCCAGGGCGCAGGTGGGCAAGTCGTACCGGCTGGGGGCGACCGGAATGGCAAGCTTCGACTGTTCGGGATTGACCGGCCGTGCCTGGTCCTCAGCAGGGGTTTCGTTGCCCCGGACCTCCGGCGCCCAGTTCGGCGTCGGCACCCCGATTTCGATGTCGAACCTCCGCCCCGGTGACCTGGTCTTCTATTATTCCGGTATCAGTCACGTGGGCATGTACATCGGCAACGGCACGATCGTGCACGCCGCCAATCCGCGCAGCGGAGTGACCTACGCACCCGTGAACTCGATGCCCTTCATGGGCGGACGCCGCGTCGGCTGAGATGGCAAGTGTCGGGGTCGACATCGGCGGCACCAAGGTGGCCGCTGGAGTGGTCACCCCGGACGGGCACATTCTGCGCCGCCTCCAGCGGCCGACACCCTCGCACAGCCCTGAAGCGGTTGAGGATGCCATTGTCGATGCGGTGACGGAGCTCCAACTGCACCACGCGGTGGATTCGGTGGGTATCGGAGCAGCTGGCTGGGTGGACACTGACCAGGCCGTTGTTCGGTTCTCCCCACACCTGGCGTGGCGCAATGAGCCACTGAAACACCGGTTGCAGCGGCGAATCAGCCTTCCGGTGCTGGTGGACAATGATGCCAATGCCGCAGCGTGGGCCGAATTCCGCTTCGGCTCGGGGCGTGGCTCACGGGTGATGGTGTGCATCACGCTGGGAACTGGAATCGGTGGCGCCGTGGTGATCAACGGCCGACTGTTCCGGGGCCGCTACGGAATGGCTGGTGAGTTCGGCCACATGACCGTGGTCCCCGACGGCCACTGGTGTCCGTGTGGCAACCGCGGCTGCTGGGAGCAGTACGCCTCCGGCAATGCATTGGTGCGGGACGCGCGAGCACTGATGGCAGAGAATTCACCGCGTGCCAAGACGCTGCGCGAAATGTGCACATCACCGGAGGAACTGAGCGGACCGACCGTCACCGATGCGGCGATGCAGGGCGACACGCTGTCCACGGAATTGATCGCCGATGTCGGTCAGTGGCTCGGCAGAGGTTTGGCGAACCTCGCAGCAGCCCTGGACCCGGATCTGTTCGTGATCGGCGGCGGTGTGTCGGCAGCTGGCGACCTGCTGTTGGTGCCCGCGCGCGCCGCCTTCGATCGCAACCTGACCGGGCGCGGCTTCCGGCCACCGGCCAGCATCCAGCTGGCGCACTTCCGCAATGACGCCGGATTGATCGGGGCCGCGGACCTGGCCCGGCACTCGCTCGACGAACCTCCGGGCGTGGCTCGGGGATTCTGGCCTCGCCGGCGTCGTCGACTCACACCTGGGAGCCGTCGCCGATCCCGTCTCGACGTCTCGGGACGCTGAAGAGCAACACCGCCAGGCCTGCCACGGCAGTCGCCACCGCGAGCCAACTGACGACGTTCGGCCAATTCGCTCCGAACAGCGCCAGCAATCCCATCATGACGCCGAATCCCAACAGTACCGCTCCGGCCAGCACCCGCCCACGCACAGCAGGAGCGGGCGCCACGTCCGGGCGATGACGCGCTTCCTCGTCGCTGGGTTCCGCGGCATCGATCGCCTCATCGAAGGAGAATGGCTGCACCTCAGGTTGTGCCCGCTGATTCGTGGCCGCTCCCGGATACTCGGTGCGGATCAGCTCGTTGAAACGTTCGTCGATCTCTTCGCTGCCGGATTCAGCCACAGATGGTCCTGATGAACTCGATCGACTCGCTCTCGATGCGCTGCGCATCATGGTCCAGAGTGGCCACGTGGAAGCTGTGTTCCAGTTGCCGGTGATCGACGGCAGGCAGACGTTTCAGCAGGATGTCCCTGCTCAGGGTGTCCACCACATGGTCCACTCGGGAGGTGAAGAGCAGAACCGGCGCGGCGATCCGATCCAGGTCCTCGCGAACCACGGACCACAATCGCGTCATGCTGTGCACGGCCCGCAACGGGGTCCGATCGTAGCTGCGCTCATCGCCGCCCGGCTTCGCGATGTCATTCCCGATGGCAGCCACCGATGGCACCACGTGCTTCAAGACACCCACCATGCCGAGAACACGACTGCGAGATGCGATGGCCGGATTGACGAGGATCACTCCGCGGACGGAATGCTCCTCGGCCAATCGCAAGGCCAGCGCCCCGCCCATCGACAGTCCGGCGACCACCACCTGTTCGCAGCTGTCACGGAGCTGGAACAGGGCACGTTCCGCGACGGCGTACCAGTCCATCCAGGTGGTGCGATTGAGTTCCTGCCAACTCGTGCCGTGGCCTGGCAATCTGGGGATGACGACGTGGTGTCCCGCTCCTGCGAGCGCTTCCCCCCACGGCTTCATCGCGGCGACCGAGCCGGTGATGCCGTGACACAGCAGCACCCCGACGGCTGCGGTGCCCTCCTGATGGCGCCAGCTCTCAGCTTCGGGATCAATCTCGACGCACGGTTTCACACACCCAGATTAGGCGCTCGCAGCCAGTAGTGTGGTGCCGTCAAGGAGGCAAGCCTGTGTGGTACTCACTGTTCAAACTGGGATTGTTCCGTCCCTACGTGCGCTTCGTGATGCGTCCGACGGTCGCCGGGGCGGAGAACATCCCGCAGGATGGGGGAGCGCTGCTGGCCTGCAACCATCTGTCGGCTGCAGACACCTTCATGTTGCCTGCGATGATCGAGCGCTCCATGGTGTTCCCGGCCAAAGCCGAGTTGTTCAAGGGAAACCGCGGCCTGAAGTCCAAGCTGATCGCTTGGTTCCTGACTGCGGTCAAGCAGGTGCCGATGGACCGCGGCGGCGGACGCGCCTCGGCACATGGGCTGCAGCCTGTGCTTGACGCACTCAGTGGCGGAGGTCTGGTGGGGATCTTCCCCGAAGGGACCCGCTCACCTGATGGTCGCCTCTACAAAGGCAAGACCGGGGTGGCGCGGTTGGCGCTGGAGGCAGGTGTCCCGGTGATCCCGGTCGGCGTGGTGGGCACCGAATTGGTCAGGGGTCCGCTCGGATTCCGAAACACCCGCCGGCCCCGGATCATCATCGGCGAACCGTTGGATGTCAGCTCCCACGCCCAGACGCTGTCCGAACAGCGGACGCTACGGCTGGTCACCGATCAGGTGATGGCTGCCATCCAACAACTCACCGGGCAGGTCTACGTCGACGTCTACGGCTCCCGGGTGAAGCACGGTGACCTGGTGGGCCAGGACATGAGTGACCGAATCCGAACGACGCCGGGGAGTCACGATGCCTGAACTGACCAATCGGCTGCGATCGCTGGGCAGGAGGGCTGTTCCCACTGTCGTGGGTGCTGATCACCTGATGGCGGAGGGTGTCATGGTGTTGCTGTGCAATCACCAGCATCCGTGGGACCAACTGCTGTTGCGTCAAGTGTTGGGACGCCGCGTGGTGCTCCACAAGAATGCAAGCGGGGCGCACGACCGGCACCTGATGGACGCGATCCAGCGGGGTGAGGTGTCGCTCATCTTCAGCGAGGGCGGAGTCTCACCCGACGGCAAATTGCATCGCACCAGGCTGGACGTCGCCCGGCTGGTGGCCGTGTTGGCGCGACAGTATCCCCAGGTGCCGCTGATCCCGGTCGCTGTCAGCCGGAGCTGGCCGTTGACAGTGCACTTCGGAGCCGCGCTGGACCTCCGCCTGCATCTCGAACACAATGACGATGATCGGCTGCACGGAGTGCTCGCCGACGCCATCAGCAACGGCATCATGGAGTTGTCCGGCCAGGAGTACGTCGACACCGACGTGGAGGAGCACCGCGCACAGCTTCGTCGAGCGGCCCGCGCGGACGTGCAGCGTCGGCGGGAACAGGCGGTGCAGCGTCGGGCTGACGAGAAGGCAGCAGCAGAGGCGGCCAAGATCGACTTCGTGACCGAAGCTGACGAACTGGCCGAGGCGCAACGCCGAGCGGAAGCCGCAGCCCAGGCCCAGGCGAAAGACGCCGCCGCAAAGGATGCCTTGCGTGCACGGGTTCGTGCACAAAGGACCGAGCCGGGCCAGAGCGAGCCACACGATCCGCGTGACCCGATCCGGGCCCGAACCGATGATTCGAGCCGTTGATCAGCCCTTAACCGCTCTCAGGGAGGAGAACCCAATGACACAGCCCGTACGCGGTGAATTTGTCGACGTCGATGAAGACCGCTACTACCGCATCGGTGGCGTCGATCAACTGAGCCCTTTCATGGTGACCCTGACCAGCTCGTCAGACCTGTGGGCCTTCATCACCAGCAATGGCGGAATCACCGCGGGTCGCCGCAATGCGGAGTCGGCGATCTTTCCCTACTTCACCGAGGACAAGCTCTCGGATCTGAGTGCTTCCACCGGTGGGCACACCGAGTTGTGGGTGAGCGACGCTGACGGCAACAGGCAATGGTGGCGGCCGTTCGCTGAGCTGAGTCCCAGCTCGCCCGCGGTACAGCGCTCCATGCTGAAGACGGTGCTGGGTGACGTGGTGATGTTCGAGGAGACCCGGGAAGATCTCGGCATCACGGTGCGGGTGCGCTGGCGGATGAGCCCGTCGTACGGATTGGTGCGCAGCGTGAGCCTGCACTTCGCTGACAGTGCCGAAGGGCGCGTCGACGTGCTCGATGGCGTCCGCAACATACTGCCGGCTGGGGTGACGACCCGCACCCAGCGCGAACTCAGCAACCTGTTGGACGCCTACAAGGCCACCGAGTTGGATACCGCGACCGGACTGGCCTGGGTGCGATTGAACTCGCGACTCACCGACCGAGCCGAAGCATCGGAGAGTCTGGAGACCACAACCATGTGGCAGGTGGGTGCCACCGTGGACGAGTACCGCATCGGTGAAGGCTCCAATGAACATCTCATCGACGGTATCCGGCAGTCGCGCGGCGGGCGGGCCGACTACCTGATCAGCACGACGATGGAGGTTGTTCCTGGGGGGCGCGCCGGGTGGAGCATCGTCCTGGACGTCGAGCAGGACATCACTGACATCGTCGAGCTGCAGCAGAAGTTGGGCGATCCGGCGAGGCTGGAGAACGAACTCGAGACAGACATCGCGCGGGGACGGGAGGACCTGCGCGCCCTGGTGGCATCCAGTGACGGTCTACAACGGACGGGTTCGGAGGTTGTCGACGCCCATCATGCATCCAGCACGATGTTCAACATCATGCGCGGCGGGGTGCCGGCGAACGCCCACCAGGTGGATCTGGGAGACGTGCGGCGATTCATCGCCGAGCGGAACAGTCAGCTGGCCGAGCGTTGGACTGAACAGCTGGCCGACTTGGCGCAGGTGATGGACATCGCGGAGCTGAAGGCGGCCGTCACGGATCTGGGCGACCCTGACCTCAGCAGGATCGTGGGTGAGTATCTGCCGTTGACCTTCAGCCGTCGCCACGGTGATCCCTCACGCCCGTGGAACAAGTTCAACATCGTGCTGACCGATGACCAGGGTCGCGAACGGTTGGACTACCAGGGCAATTGGCGCGACATTTTCCAGAACTGGGAAGCACTGGCCTGGTCCTTCCCGGACTACGTGGAGAGCATGGTCAGGATCTTCGTCAACGCGACCACCGTCGACGGCTACAACCCGTACCGGATCTCGCGCGCGGGTATCGACTGGGAGGTGCCGGACGAGGAGGATCCGTGGTCCAACATCGGCTACTGGAGTGACCACCAGATCATCTACCTGCTGAAGCTGCTGGAGTTGTCGTGGGCGCAGCATCCACTGCGGCTGCGGCGGATGCTGAACGCAGAGCAGTTCGTGCACGCCGATGTCCCATACCGGATCGCTGACTACGAGGATCTGCTGCGCGATCCGCGCAACACGGTCACCTTCGAAGAGGAACACCAGCAGAGGATCGAGGACCGCGTCGCCGAGCTCGGCGGAGACGGACGGCTGCTCAGCGACGGTTCCGGCAATCTGGTGCGGGCCACATTGATGGAGAAGCTGCTGATTCTGCTGGGTGCCAAGATGGCGAACTTCGTGCCTGACGGTGGCATCTGGATGAACACCCAACGGCCCGAGTGGAATGACGCCAACAACGCACTCGTGGGCTCCGGCTTGTCCATGGTGACAGTGGGACAGGTGCATCGCTACGTCGAGTTCCTGGAAATGATCCTCGACACCAGTGGCATCGAGGAATTCACCATCCCCACCGAGTTGGCGGACCAGCTGCACACCGTGGCTGACACTCTGGCCGACACCCCGGTGGGGGACGAACCGGTCAGTGCGCAGCTGCGCCGATCGATCCTGGATACCCTCGGTCAAGCCGGTGAACAGTACCGGAACCAGGCACGGACGGCGCACGACGTGCAGCGGGTCATCTGGACGAGTGGCGAACTGCTGTCGCTGCTGCGCGTCATCAGGATCTGGCTGGCGCACAGCATTGCCGCCGCCCGGCGCCCGGACGGCCTCTACGACTCCTACAACATCCTCGCGCTCGGCGACGGCACGGCTGAGGTGTCTCGGCTTCCGTTGATGCTGGAGGGTCAGGTGTCGATCCTGTCCAGCGGTGCGCTCGAGCTGCCACAGGCAGCCGAACTGCTCCAGAAACTGCCTGCCAGCTCGTTGTACCGCGAGGACCAGGCCAGCTATCACCTGTATCCCGAGCCGGACGTGCCGGTCTTCACCCAGCGCAACACGTTGCCGGCGGGAGCCTCCCAGATCGCACTCGTGGCAGGGTTGCTGGACCGTGACGATCGGCGCTTGGTGGTGCCCGACGAGCACGGTGCGTTGCACTTCGCCTCCCCGATTCGCAATGCCGAGGACGTCGAGGCGATCCTGGATCGTCTGGCCGCCGACGACGGACTGCGACCGCTCGTCGAGCAGGATCGTGCCGCTGTGCTGGACACCTTCGAAGCTGTGTTCCACCACAGTGAGTTCACCGGCCGATCCAGCAGCTTCTTCGCCTACGAAGGAATCGGCAGCATCTACTGGCACATGGTCTCGAAGCTCTTGCTGGCCGCGCGGGAGAACGTCCAGTGGGCGCACGACGGCGAGGCGGACGAGTCACTCATCCGCCTGTTGGAGGACAGCTACGCCGCCATCCGCGCTGGCCTCGGATTCTGCAAGTCCCCGGACGAGTTCGGCGCCTTCCCGCTGGACCCCTACTCGCACACGCCAGCTGGTCGCGGCGCCCAACAGCCCGGCATGACCGGTCAGGCGAAGGAGGACGTGCTGGCGCGCTTCGGGGAGCTCGGTGTGCAACCTGGCGAGGGCCAACTGCACTTTTCACCGGAATCGGTGGCCGATGAGGAGTGGCTGCGGGAGCCGGTGAGCTTCGAGTACCTCGACGTGCATCAGCAGCCGCAGTCGATCGAGCTGGATCAGAACTCGCTGGGATTCACGCTCTGCCAGGTCCCGATCATCTACCGGCGTGGCGGGAATCGCGGCGTGCAGGTGCAGCGCAGCGACGGCACCGTCGACCAGCTGCCCGCAGGCGCCCTGCCCCTCGACGTGAGTCAGGCGATCTTCAGCCGCGACGGCAACGTTCAGCGGATCGTGGTCACGACGAATCTCTGACCACCAGCTCCAAATCCTGGTCAACGGTGCTGTCAGCTCGCTAGTAGGCTGACCGGCATGTGTGCCCGGATTCCTGACCTTGATGACCTGCATACGATGCCGCCGGTGCAGCAGCCCAGTTACCCGGACACCAGGGACGTGAAACGCGTCGTCGCTGCGTTGCGGGCTCTGCCACCGTTGGTCTTCGCCGGCGAGTGCGATGACCTGCGTGCCCGGTTGGCGGACGTGGCTCAGGGACGCGCCTTCCTGCTGCAGGGGGGTGACTGCGCCGAGACCTTCGACTCGGTCACCGGCGACAACATCAAGGGCAAGTTGCGGGTGCTTCTCAGCATGGCCGTGGTGATGACGTATGCGGCTCAGGTGCCGGTGGTGAAGGTGGGCCGGATCGCCGGACAGTACGCGAAGCCGCGGAGCAAGGATTCCGAGACCCGGGATGGGGTGACCCTGCCGGCGTACCGCGGCGATGCCGTGAACGGGTTCGCCTTCACCGAAGATTCGCGTCGCCACGATCCCAACCGACTTCTGGACGTGTACCACGCCAGCTCAGCCACCCTGAACCTGGTGCGAGCGTTCGTCAAGGGCGGATTCGCCGACCTGCGGGGCATCCATTTCTGGAATGCCGATTTCGTGCGCAACTCGCCCGTCGAGGGACGCTACGAGCAGTTGGCAAGTGAGATTGATCGCGCGCTGGCGTTCATGGTGGCCTGCGGCGTCGAGGACGACGCGCTGTCGACGGTCGATTTCTTCGCCAGTCACGAGGCGCTGCTGCTGGACTACGAGCACGCCATGACGCGGATCGACTCCCGATCCCAGCAGCCCTACAACTGCTCGGCCCACATGGTGTGGATCGGGGACCGCACCCGGCAACTGGACGGTGCGCATGTGGAGCTGCTACGGCACACCCGCAATCCGATCGGTGTGAAGCTGGGACCGACCAGCACT
>JAGXHS010000049.1 GCA_024636075.1 Propionibacteriaceae bacterium | reverse complement strand
GCCCACGTAGGAGCGCCAGGCCACCGATGCCGCCGCCGACGCCGGCGAGCACACCCCACGCCACGGCACCGCCCGTCGGCTGGCCGAAGCCGAGCACGAGCATCGCCCCCAGGACTGCCAGCACCGACGACAGCTGGCCGATCAGCGCCACCAGCAGGAAATGACTGTGACGCGACAGCAGCCCACCGAGAAAATCGGAAGTGCCGTAGCAGACGGCTGCTCCCAGAGCGAGCAGAACACTGATCATCCAATGGCTCCTGGCAGATTGCGGGCTGAGGGAAGGACAAGGATCAAGCTTGCATAACGATGGGAGCCCATTTCACGCGGTCCTTCAGAACGACTCCACGGGCAAGGCTAGCCTTGTGAGGCACGAGCCCGCCGCATTCGCGCAGCGGGCTCGCTTCACGGTCCCGAAGCTTCGGGGCTCGTCGGATTCAGGAGGCAGTTGTGCCGAGCATCGTTGTTGTCGGGGCCCAATGGGGTGACGAGGGCAAGGGGAAAGCCACCGATTCCCTCGGAAACCGGGTCGACTACTGCGTGCGCTATTCCGGCGGCAACAATGCCGGACACACGATCGTGGTCGACGGTGAGAAGTTCATCCTGCACCTCCTGCCATCAGGAATCCTGAACCTCAACACCACCACGATCATCGGCAACGGTGTCGTGATCGACCTGGACGTGCTCTATTCGGAGCTCAATGCGCTGAGCAGTCGCGGTGTCGAGGTGCCGCACCCCCTGATCAGTGCCAACGCCCATGTCATCGCTCCCTACCACCAGACGATCGACAAGGTCACTGAACGATTTCTCGGGAAGCACCGGATCGGCACCACGGGCCGCGGGGTCGGGCCTGCCTACTCCGACAAGGTGAATCGGATCGGGATCAGGGTGCAGGACCTTTTCGACGCTTCGATCCTCCGCCAGAAGGTGGAAGCATCGCTCGAACAGAAGAACCACCTGTTGGTGAAGATCTACAACCGGCGAGAGGTCGATCCGATCCAGATGACTGAACTGCTGCTCAGCCATGCGGACAGGATCAGGCCGCATGTCGTTGATTCGGCGAGGGTCATCAATGACGCTCTCGATGACGGCAAGGTGGTGCTCTTCGAGGGCGCCCAGGCACACCACCTCGATGTGGACCACGGCACCTACCCTTACGTCACCTCGTCGAATCCCATCGCCGCTGGCGCCTGCACCGGAGCCGGTGTCGGACCCACCCGGATCGATCGAAGTGTCGGGATCGCCAAGGCCTACACCACTCGGGTCGGCGAAGGACCGTTCCCCACGGAGTTGTTCGACGCCGACGGGGACAGGTTGCGGGAGACCGGGGCCGAGTACGGGGCAACCACCGGGCGGACACGCCGCTGCGGCTGGTTCGACGCCCTGGTGGTGGAGCAGGCGTGCAAGGTCAATGCTTTCACGGACCTGTTCCTCACCAAGCTGGACGTGTTGTCGGGGTGGGACAGGATCCCGGTGTGTGTCGGGTACGACGTGCGGGGCGAGCGACATGACGTGATGCCGATGACCCAGTCGGAGGTGCACCACGCGAAGCCGATCTACGAGTACCTGGCTGGCTGGACCGAAGACATCTCGTCCGCCCGCAGCTTCGATGATTTGCCTGCCAACTGTCAGGCCTATGTGAAGCGGCTCGAAGTGTTGTCGGGTTGTCGCATCTCGGGCATCGGGGTCGGTCCCGGCCGCGAAGAGAGCATCGTCATCAACGAGCTGCTCTGAAGCCGCATCCAACAAACCTCAGCAGAGCTGGGTGCAGAAGCCGTCAGCCACGGGTGAGGAAGCCCTTGGCCGATGCTGTGAACACGCCGATCAGCGACGGTGGATCGGGCTTCGTGAACGCCCATTCGGGATCGGTCAGCATCCGCGCACCGGAAAGCCCGGCGACCATCGCGATCACCACCAACACCGTGGAAATGCCGTTCTGAACAGCCAGCATCACGTCTGCCTGGTCGAAGTACAGCAAGGTCTGCAGGGCAGAGGAGCCGGGGATCGAAACCAGCAATGTCGGAACCGTCATGATGATCTTCTCGAGTTGGAACAGCGAACCCAGTGCTGCGCAACCGAGACCGATCAGGAAGCAGCCCGTGAAGGTCGCCACATGATTGCTCACCTGATGGTCGAGCAGGATCAGCCGAGGTACGTTGGCCAGCACGGCCACCACACCGGAGGCCACGGCGACGGGGAGAGGCGAGTTGAACATCATCGCCCAGCCGAAGACCGCCAGGAAGCTTGCGCAGATGCGCGGAATCCACACCACCCACCACACGCCGGTGTGCGCTGGTACCGGATCCGGGGAGACCCCCGCCACTGAGGCCACAAGCCACACTCCGATCGTGATCGCGAGCACCACCAGTGTGGCGTAGGTGATCCGCGGCACGCCCGCCTGCAGGTCGATCCGCGCGAGATCCAAGCCACCGGTCACCAACGGGAATCCGGGAATGAGGAAGATGGAGGCTGCGATGAAGCCTGCTGCCATCCGGCCGCTGGGTTCGGCGAATCCGAGGTCAACCAGCCGCGTGATGGCGACGAACCCCGCCGAGGCGGTCGCCGCCGAGAGCAACACGGTCGTCAGGTGGTTGACCTGTCGGCGGGTCAACCACCTGTGGAGGAGGAATGCCAGCGATGACGCCGGCACCACAGCCAGGATCTCCCGCCAACCGCCGTGGGTCAGCAGGGTGACTGATCCGCAGGCCAGCCCGACCAGGATCGCGAGCAACCAGGTAGGCCAGAGCCGCCCGGTGTCTGCGATCTTGTCGAGGCGCTCCTCCAGCTCAGTGGCCGTGCTGCGCTCGGGGAGCTCATTGCCCAACGCCTGCAGCTGTGCAATGCGGTGGGCGTCGACCCCGGGGCTGGCGATCTCGGCGACCTTGGTGCGGTGGATACCCCGCCGCGACACCGTCAACCCGATGCTGGTGTAGAAGATGTTGGCCTGCATGCCGTCGAGGACGAGCGACGCTGCCACCCGGCGCATCAGTTCACGCACGCGCAGCGAGCTGGTGCCGGCGCCCAACATCATGATCCCGGCGCGCATCACGACGTCGGATCGTTTGATCAGGTGCACAGGTTCGAGGGCATCCTCGAACTCCTGCTCGCCCCGGCACGTCGGATCATTGATTTCGCTCATCGCGATCCCAATCTACGCCTTCGCTTCTCACCGTGGTGTGCGACTGATCGTCCACAACCGAAGCATCGTAGGATCGCAGCGTGACTATTGCTGAGACAGTCCTGATCATTGGATCCGGTGGCCGTGAGCACGCGTTGGCGAGAGCGATCGCGATGGATCCCCAGGTGGTGGCGGTGCACGTCGCGCCCGGCAATCCGGGAACCGCCCAGTGCGCGACCAACCACGCCGTCGATCCGCTGGACGGCGCGGCCGTCGCCTTGCTCGCGCTGCAGCTGTCGGCAGATCTGGTCGTGATCGGGCCGGAAGCCCCGCTGGTTGCCGGTGTCGCCGACGCCGTGCGCCAGGCCGGTGTGGCCTGTTTCGGACCCTCGGCCGCGGCGGCGCGTCTGGAAGGCAGCAAAGCCTTCGCGAAGGAAGTGATGGCCGCAGCCGGCGTGGCCACGGCCGCGTCCCGGGTGTGTGACAGTCCCGAGCAGGTGGCGGAGGCATTGGACGCCTTCGGGGCCCCCTACGTCGTCAAGGACGACGGATTGGCCGCCGGCAAGGGCGTCGTCGTCACCGATGATCGTGCCGAGGCGGTGACCCACGCCGTTGCCTGCGGTCGGGTCGTGATCGAGGAGTACCTGGACGGTCCGGAGGTCAGCGTGTTTGCGATCACCGACGGTCACTCGGTCCGCATCATGCAACCCGTCCAAGACTTCAAACGGGTCGGCGACGGTGACACCGGCCCGAACACGGGCGGGATGGGAGCCTACACGCCGCTGCCGTGGGCCCCGAGCGATCTCTCGGAGTTCGTGCTGAACCGCATCGTGCGCGGCACCGTCGAAGAGATGGAAGCTCGCCAGATGCCCTTCCGCGGTCTGCTGTACGTCGGCCTCGCCCTCACCTCGAAGGGGGTGAAGGTGGTCGAGTTCAATGCCCGTTTCGGGGATCCCGAGACCCAAGCACTGCTGGCTCAGTTGCGATCTCCACTGGGGCAACTGCTGTATGCGGCAGCCACCAAGCGGTTGGTTGACTTCGGGCCGTTGGCCTGGGCTGACGGATCAGCCGTCGCGACGGTGATCGCGGCCCGCGGTTACCCTGATCGTCCCGAACTCGGAATGCCGATCGAGCTGCCACCAGACACTGCGACCGCACACGTGCTCCAGGCCGGTACGACTCTCGACGATGCCGGGGTACTGCGCAGCTCGGGTGGGCGGGTGCTGAGTGTGGTCGGCACCGGTGACAGTTTGAAGGAGGCCCGACAGGCCTCATACGACCACGTCGCCCGGATCGTGTTCCCGGCCGGTTTCCACCGCAGCGACATCGCTGAGCGCGCCGCCCAGGGCGGCGCAACGCCCAAGGAGTCCTGAGGTGTCAGTTCCCAACGTGCTGGCCACCCGGTATGCCTCTGCCGAGATGCGCAGCATCTTCTCACCCGAGAACAAGATCATCGCAGAGCGCAAGCTCTGGCTGGCGGTGCTGGAAGCTCAACGTGATCTTGGTGTCGACTTCGCCGGAATCGACGTCGCCCGGATGCTCGACGACTACCGCACGGTCCTCGACACCGTCGATCTCGACGCCATCGCCGAGCGTGAGCGGATCACCCGGCACGACGTGAAAGCCCGGATCGAAGAGTTCAACGCGCTGGCGGGCCACGAACAGATCCACAAGGGAATGACCAGTCGCGATCTGACCGAGAACGTGGAACAGATGCAGCTGCAGGCCGGTCTCAGGCTGGTGCGCCAGCGGATCGTGACCACCCTCGGCGAGCTGACCCGCCTTGCAGTGCACTACAGCGAACAACCCATCGCCGGCCGGTCACACAACGTCGCCGCCCAGATCACCACCTTGGGCAAGCGCTTCGCCAGCGCTGCCAACGAACTGTTGATCGCTCACGCCCGGATCGATCAGTTGATCCAGCGCTACCCGGCACGAGGCGTCAAGGGACCGGTGGGTACCAGTCAGGACATGCTCGACCTGCTGGGTGGTGACGCTGAAGCTCTGGCCCAGCTGGAGCAGCGCATCGCTGGACATCTCGGTTTCTCCCAGGTGCTGATCTCGACCGGCCAAGTCTACCCGAGGTCCCTGGATTTCGATGTGCTGAGCGCGCTGGTCCAGACAGCTGCTGCGCCGTCGAACGTCGCGACCAGCATTCGGCTGATGGCAGGCCACGAGTTGGTCACCGAGGGCTTCCGGCCCGGTCAGGTCGGCTCCTCGGCAATGCCGCACAAAATGAACACCCGCAGCTGTGAACGGGTCAACGGATTGTCCATCGTGCTCCGTGGCTACCTGTCGATGGTGGGCGAGTTGGCCGGTGACCAGTGGAACGAGGGCGACGTGTCGTGTTCCGTTGTGCGCCGGGTCGCGTTGCCGGACGCCTTCTACGCGCTCGACGGCCTGTTCGAGACCTTCCTCACCGTGTTGGGCGACTTCGGCGCCTTCGAGGCCGTGATCGAAGCTGAGCTGGAGCGCTACCTGCCTTTCCTGACGACCACCAAGGTGTTGATGGCAGCGGTGCGTCAGGGTGTGGGTCGGGAAGGGGCGCATGCGGCGATCAAGGAGCATGCCGTCGCCGTGGCCCTGGAGATGAGGGAATCGGGCCGCGGCGACAACAACCTGTTCGAACGACTGGCTGCAGATACGAGGCTGCGGTTGTCGCTGCAGCAAATGCAGTCGCTGATCACCGATCCGTTGCAGCTCACCGGCACCGCGCGCGATCAGGTGCAGCGGCTCGCTGACCAGGTGCAGACGCTCCTGGACGCTGATCCTGAAGCCGCCCGGTACCGTCCCGGAGCCGTCCTCTGAGTCCACCTTCCGGCGGGAACAGATTCGGGAATGGCAGCGTTACCCATGTAGTTGAAAGTTCAACAGAGGGGTGGCGGCGTGAAGAAGATTGGATTCCTGAGTTTCGGGCACT
>JAGXHS010000048.1 GCA_024636075.1 Propionibacteriaceae bacterium | reverse complement strand
CGTGGGCTCGGAGATGTGTATAAGAGACAGCCACAGCCATGTTGGCGGCGATGCCGGCCTTCATGTCAGCTGCCCCCCGCCCGTGCACCACGTCTCCTTCGACGTGGCCGCTGAACGGGTCACGGTCCCACTTGGCCAGGTCGCCCACCGGAACCACGTCGATGTGGCCCTGCAGGATGAGCGCCGGCGGTCCGTCTCCGGTCGAGGTCGCGACCACCCCGTACCCCTCGCTGCGCGGCACCTCGGTGCCGGGATTCCCGGGATCGTTCTGCAGTTCCTCGAGGTCGATCTGCCAGACATCCACGTCGAGACCGAGTTCGTCAAGCCGGGCTGCCGTGTCGTGTTGCAGTTGGGACTCGGCGTCGGTGGCGGTGACACTGGGCACCCTGACCAACCGCACCAGATCATTGACGATCTGGTGCGGATCGACTTCGTCCAGAACCCGGCGATGCGCTGGGCCGAGTGACTCACCGTTGGTGATGTGGGTGTCCATGGATCAACTGTGCCGTGTCGACTCCCCGGATGCCAGATGGGGTGAGGTTGGCATATCCTGCTATAGCTGCAATTCTCGAAATCAAACACGCCAGTGGAGGTCCCGACACCATGACCATGTCTTTCGACGTGTGGGCGCCCATCCCTGACCATGGGGAGTTGGTCGCCGATGGCCAGACCATCGCCCTGCAACCCGATCCGGACAATGGCTGGTGGCGGCTTCCCGAAGAAGCGCGGGACAGCATTCCAGCCGGCGCCGAATACGGCTACCGGTTGGACCACGCCGAAGGATTGACACCGTCGCCACGCTCGCGTTGGCAACCGCACGGGGTGCACGAGCTGAGCAAGGCCTATGACTTCGACGACTTCGAGTGGACCGACCAGAAGTGGACCGGGCGCCAGCTCGCCGGCGGGGTGATCTACGAACTCCATGTCGGCACCTTCACCGAGGAAGGGACCCTCGACGCCGCCATCGACAAGCTGGATCACCTGGTGGAGTTGGGCATTGATTTCATCGAACTGATGCCGGTGAATGCCTTCAACGGTCGAGAAGGTTGGGGCTACGACGGTGCCTGCTGGTTCGCTGTGCACGAACCCTATGGCGGCCCGGCGGCCTACCAGCGTTTCGTCGACGCCTGTCATGGGCGGGGCCTTGCCGTGATCCAGGACGTCGTGTACAACCATCTCGGCCCATCGGGAAACTACCTGCCGCAGTACGGTCCCTACCTCGATGACACCGTGCAGTCGCCGTGGGGCAGTGCGATCAACCTGACCAATCCTGGATCGGACCAGGTGCGTCGATACATCATCGACAACGCCGTGATGTGGCTGCGCGACTACCACGTCGACGGCCTGCGACTCGACGCGGTGCACGCCCTGATCGACACCACGGCCATCCACGTGCTGGAGGAGATGGCCGTCGAGGTCGGAGCGCTGAGCACATTCCTCAAACGTCCGCTGTCGCTGATCGCCGAATCCGACATGAACGATCCCCGACTGATCAATCCGAGAGAAGCCGGTGGATATGGGTTGACCGCCCAGTGGAGCGATGACTTCCACCACGCCCTGTTGGCCAACCTGACCGGCGACGACACCGGCTATTACGCAGACTTCGCAACGCTGGATGCGTTGGGCAAGGTGGTGGAGACGGGCTTCTACCATGACGGCACCAAGTCTTCCTTCCGTGGCCGTCGCCACGGCCGCCGGCTGGACACGCCCACGATCCCGACATGGCGGCTGGTGATCTGCTCTGACAACCACGACCAGATTGGCAACCGCGCCGACGGTGCCCGCCTCTCCAATCACCAGACCCCGCAGCAGTTGAAACTGGCGGCGATGTTGACATTGCTCTGCGCCTACACGCCGATGATCTTCATGGGAGAGGAGTGGGGTGCCACAACACCCTTCATGTTTTTCTCGTCGCACCCGGAACCGGAACTTGCCGAAGCCGTCACCAAGGGTCGGTACGAGGAATTCGCCTTGATGGAATGGGACACCTCTCTGGTCCCGGATCCGCAGGCGTACAGCACCTTCGAAGCGTCGGTGCTCGACTGGCACGAGCGGGAAACAGCGCCACAATCGGAGATCCTGGCGATGTATCGGCAGCTGATCGAGTTGCGACGCACCTACCCCGACCTGAGTGATCCACGATTCGAATGGATCAGCGCCGCCTTCGACCCCGAGGGTCACTGGTTCATGATGGACCGCGGTGCAGAGCTGTCGGTGGCGGTGAACTTCGACATGGAAGAAGCACGGATCGATCTCGAAGAACATCCCGAAGTGTTGCTGCAGATCGGAAACGTGACGGTTGATGGGGGTGCCGTGGTGCTGGGCGGTCACGCCGGGGCGGTGCTGCTGATGACGAACTCGCCCCCCAGTGGTCGCGTTGAGGGGAGTGCCCGGCGTTGAAGTGGTGGGCACACCTCACCCGTTTTGACCCGGTGCCGGTGGTCGCACTACGCTGGAGAGCTGTTGCGCACTGTGCTTCGGTGACCCTTTGGTGCCGATGATCGTTGCGCCACCACGAACCCTGTTCCACGATGACGAAAGATTGGTCTGTGAGCGTGTCCACGTACAGCCCCAAGCCCGGCGAGATCACGCGCGAGTGGCATGTGATCGACGCCGAGGATGTTGTCCTCGGGCGTCTCGCCGTCACAGCGGCCACGCTGTTGCGCGGCAAGCACAAGGCAACCTTCGCACCGCACGTCGACGGCGGTGACTTCGTGGTCATCGTCAACGCCGCCAAGATTGCCCTCACCGGCAACAAGCGCAACGATTCGATGCGCTACCGCCACTCCGGTCGACCGGGCGGCCTGAAGGCGGTCCCGATCGGCGAGATGTTGGTCTCCGATCCCCGCAAGGCTGTGGAACTCGCCGTCTGGGGCATGCTGCCGAAGAACAAGTTGAGCCGACAGCTGATGGGCAAGCTGAAGGTCTACGCCGGCCCGGAACATCCGCACGCTGCCCAGAAGCCCCAGCCGTACGAGATCACCCAGATCGCTCAGTGACTGATCTCATGACGATCGACAACCAAGGAAACACAGTGTCTGAAACCGCAGAGCTTGACGAGACGACCGAAGAGATCGAGTCGTTCACCGACGAGAACGATCGCGAGATCGCCTTCCGCTCCGACTCGGATGCGTCGGTGGGCAATGCCCCCACTACCGGCCGCACGGCGATCATCGCCCCCGGCGCCGGCACCGGCCGCCGCAAGGAAGCCGTCGCTCGGGTGCGGATCGTTCCGGGTGACGGTCAGTGGCAGATCAATGGTCACGGCTTGGCGGAGTACTTCCCGAACAAGCTGCACCAGCAGACCGTGAACGAGCCGTTTGTCACCGCGGGGGTGCAGGGCTCCTACGACGTCATCGCCCGTATCCATGGCGGCGGAGTCACCGGTCAGGCCGGCGCGCTGCGTCTGGGTGTGGCCAGGGCACTGAACCAGGTGGACGCTGAAGCGAGCCGTCCCGCCCTGAAGAAGGCTGGGCTGCTGAGCCGCGACGCCCGCATCAAGGAACGCAAGAAGGCTGGTCTGAAGAAGGCACGCAAGGCGCCGCAGTACAGCAAGCGCTGATTCGAACTTCCGGCGCTGATCTGAATTCACCCGCGACGGCCGTCATCGCTCCACGATGGCGGCCGTCGCGCATGCCCGGCTGGTTGATGGACGCTAGAGTGGCTCTTCATGTCGCGACTTTTTGGAACTGATGGCGTCCGTGGTGAGGCGAACGTGGACATCACCGCGGAATTGGCGCTCAACCTCTCGGTCGGCGCAGCCCACGTGCTCGGCGAGGCGGGCGTCTTCGGGGAACGTCGCCCCGTCGCCCTGGTGGGGCGGGATCCGCGCGTCTCCGGCGAGTTCCTGGAGTCGGCAGTGGTGGCCGGTCTGGCCAGTGCTGGCGTGGACGTTCGCCGGATCGGCGTGGTGCCCACCCCCGGTCTGGCCTTCCTGGTGAACGATCACAAGGCCGACCTCGGTGTGATGCTGTCGGCGTCACACAACGCGATGCCCGACAACGGCATCAAGTTCTTCAGCCGGGGTGGGGTGAAGTTGGACGACTTCCTCGAAGACGCGATCGAGGAGAGGATGCAGGAACCGTGGCAGCGCCCGACCGGAGCCCTCGTCGGGCGCATCTGTGACGATACGTTGGCGATCGACACCTACGTGAACCATCTGACGGCGAGTCTGGGTGCGGAGAACACGCTGTCCGAGCTCACAGTGGTGTTGGACTGCGCCAACGGCGCCTCCTCGGTCACTGCGGTGAAGGCCTTCGAGAAGCAGGGTGCGACAGTGATCGCGATCCACAACACCCCCGACGGTTTGAACATCAACGACAACTGTGGATCCACCCACATCGAGGACCTGCAGGCCGCCGTGCTGAGCCACACTGCTGATATGGGCCTCGCCTTCGACGGCGACGCTGACCGGTGTCTCGCCGTGGATGCGAAAGGTGCCCCGGTCGATGGCGACGAGATTCTGGCAATCCTCGCGCTGGCGATGAAGGAGGACCACGTTCTGGCCTCCGACACCGTGGTGGCAACCGTGATGAGCAACCTGGGTTTCATCAATGCCATGCGGGAGCACGGAATCCGCGTCGACCAGACCAAGGTGGGCGACCGCTACGTGTTGGAATCGATGAAGGCCAACGGCTTCAGCCTCGGCGGCGAACAATCGGGCCACGTCATCATGGCCGAGTTCGCCACCACCGGAGACGGAGTGTTGACCGGTCTGCACCTGGCCGCCCGGATGGCGAGCACCGGCAAGCCGCTGGCTGAACTGGCCTCGGTGATGTCGCATTTGCCGCAGGTGATGATCAACGTGCGCGGGGTCGACAAGCTGCGGGCAGGAGCCGACACTGAGATCAATGCCGGCGTGGCGCAAGCCAACAAGGAACTCGGTGATCATGGTCGGGTGCTGCTGCGTCCGTCGGGGACCGAGCCTGTGGTGCGGGTGATGGTCGAAGCCGAGACCCCCGAGCACGCCCGGCAGGTGTGCGAAGAACTGGCTGCGCTGGTCAAACAGCGCGCCACGCTGTGAGCCGGAAAGACATCACAGCGACCCAGTGAACCGGACAGATCGGAGGCGGCCGGGGTGTTGCTGACCGACTCGGAGGTCAGCCCGCCTGATCACAGCTTTCGGACCCGCACGCTGCGCACACCGTGGTCGTGAGCCTTGTAGAGGATGGCCGTTGCCCGGCCACGAGTTGGTCGGATGTTCATCTTCAGATTGGGCCCGTTCACCTCGTCCCAAACCCGGCGGGCGAACGCGGATGCCTGGTCATCACTCATCGACGCGAACTGCGTGAAATAACTTCGCGGATCCGTGAATGCCGTTTCCCGCAGGACAAGGAATCGCTCGGTGAACCAGCGCTTGATGTGTTCCTCGTCAGCGTCGACATACACCGAGAAGTCGAAGAAGTCAGCCAGGGACAGTCCGCGGGTGCCGTTCTCGCGGCGACGTGCGGGTTGCAACACGTTCAGACCCTCGACGATCAGGATGTCAGGCCGTCGGATCACCTCTGACTCGCCGGGCAGGATGTCGTAGACCATGTGTGAGTACACCGGCGCTCGAACCTCCTCCGCCCCGGACTTCACTTGCACCACGAAGTTGACCAGTGCCTTGCGGTCGTAGGTGTTGGGGAACCCTTTCCGCTGCATCAGGCCCAGCTTCTCCAGTTCCGCGTTCGGCAACAGGAACCCGTCCGTGGTGACCAGCTCCACTTTTGGATTACCGGGGCACTGGGACAACAATTCCCGCAGCAATCGCGCCGTGGTGGACTTGCCGACGGCCACCGACCCCGCGACTCCGACGATGAACGGTGTCCTGTCCACCGACAAGTTCAGGAACGCGTTGGTGGCGCGATACAGGTGCCCGGTGTGGCGCATCCGCAGGTGGATCAGCTGGGTGAGTGGCAAGTACACTTCAGCCACGTCTTCTTGGCTGGTCGCGTCGCCCAATCCCCGCAACCGCGCCAGGGTCGCGTCGTCCAGGTCGATGTCGGTGTGATCGGCCAGATCTGCCCAGCTGGCGCGATCCATCTCGATGAACGGACCACTGGGGTCGTCCGGTTCTCCCACGGCGTGCACGGTACTCATCCTGTCAGAGCGAGGCCATCCTGTCAGAGCGAGGCCATCCTGTCAGAGCGGTGCCG
>JAGXHS010000047.1 GCA_024636075.1 Propionibacteriaceae bacterium | reverse complement strand
GGCATGTGGCTGGCGCTCCCGCGGTTGGGGCTGAGCAAACGCGCCACCAACCGAGCTCCGGGGCCTTGGCGCTGGTTGGGGGTCTCGTGTGGCGGCGGGGCAGGGCGCGTCGACAGCGCTCGCCCCCCCGGCGGGAACCTGCATCACTTCGACAGGTGCTTCGTTCGCATCGTTCATCCGCGGCTGTAGGACTTCCTGCTGGCACGGCGGCCGCGACGGTTGGTGGGGTCGCGGGGTGGCTATGCGCTGTTCGGGTAGCCACCTGTGATGAAGAAGACCATGTCTACGACTTTGGCCCTGGTGTAGAGCCGAGTCGTCGGCCGCCCGGTGGCGAAGTCGAGGGTCGGCTGGCGCAGTCCGTCGATCTTCTCTGCGTTTGCTCGATAGAACTGACCTACGAGACGTAGCGATCCCTTGCTGAAGGTGGAGACGCCGAAGCCCTTCTTGAAGTAGGTGTCGAATGCCGGAACGCAGCCGAAGACGCCGAGCATGACTTTGCTAACCAGAATGTCAGACGCATGAACCGGGCGAAGTGCGTGGCGGACGTCGGCGGCCGTTCTGTAGAGGAGATCGATGCCGTCTGCGTCGTACCCGTCAAGGTCCACGTCCCACATCTCAGCTGGAGCATCAGCGATCGTCTCAACGAGCGGCACCAGGTGTCGCACGCTGCGCTGCAGCAGTGGGGTTGATCCGCGCAGCATCCCCCAGCTCGCGAGGTAGAAGCCGAGCTGCAGGCAACTGACCTCCATGCCGGCGGGTTCTCCCCACGCTTTGACCGTGGCCCGATGCTGCTGGAAGTGGTTGAAGCAATAGTCAAACGAGGTGTACCGGGCACTCGGGTCACGAGCACTGAGGTACCGAAGGACGGCCTCGTCCATGTCCACGTCGGGCCCCCGCGCAGTCATGACCCTTTGGCGAGCGTCCGGCAACGCGCCCTCGGCCCCGGGGCTGCCGTTGTACCGGCGGTACAAGCCATGGCTGACTCGCGTGATCAGGGGTCCTCGACTCGCGAACGCGCCCCGCGACTCCACAGGCGCGTTCGAGGTTGCGCCCTGAATGTGCGCACGAAGGGACTGCTCCTTGACCTCCGGGTAGTGGCGCCGAAACCAGCCGACGATCGACGAGCCTGAAATGGCTCCGACAACTGCCCAACGCATTCCTGCAAGCGATCCCAGATCGTTTCCGACATGTACCTCATCCTCCCACCACCGCCCATCAACACCCACGCGACAGCGGCACAGAGGGTCGCGTTCCCGGACGAGTTGCGTCACTACGCCGCGAGCGGATGCCGTGTCAAGGCCACGCGTAGCTTTGGAGGTGGCCGGTGCAGGCACTGAGCTGCGCAATTGCGACACCATCCGTTCGAAGAGCCCGGTTACTGACCCCTGACTGCTTGGTGCCAAGGCCGCGAGTCGGTCCGCAGCAGCGGCTAGAGCAACACATCCTGGTTGCCGCCGTCGTTGAAGCACGTACCCGCACGGTCCCCTCGAGTGAGAAGCCGCACCTGTCCGCAAAGCGCCGAGAGGCGACGTTGTCCTCCACGATGACCAAGTGGATGCGGTGCTCCTTCTTCGTGCCCACGCACCACGGTTGCGAATGTTTGTGTGTGCGTCGTACAGCGCGTCCAGGTCCCCTTCGCGGACCGGGCGCAGAGTCACGGACCCACCCACCAGCACGGTCTCAGCCCAAGCCCTCGCCCAGCGCACGGGACCTCGCGCAGACGCCCCTCCGCGACCTTCGTGCGGTCCGCCACAGGCGCTCCATCCAACTGGGTCCCTCATCGCCGGTTCCCCCGCTGCGTCGTAGCGCCGCGAAGGCGGCCGGTCTACAGGTCGATATGCCGCGTCGGCATGGCGAGCATGAACCGAGCGGCGACTTCCAGGTTCTTCAGAACTTCCCTTCGTGCCTTCGCGCCTCATCCACCACGGCATCTAGGTCAAGGCCGTAGGCCCGGCGTCCCGTCGCAGCAAACGCCGCCAACTTCACTGCAGCCCGGTCGAAAAGCCGATCTGCCCCCACCCGATTCCCCCGGGCTGCGTGGGTGATCGCAACGCAGATCTGCGCAAGGCCCTGCCACAGGTCCCGTTCTTCTGCGGGCCCGGCCTTCCAGCGCGCCTCAAGTACTTCGTGCGCGGCGAAAGGACGGCCAGCCTCCACGAGTTCTCGAGCCGCGGTGAGCGTGTCTTCCGGCGGCAGCGGATCCTCCGATACGGGCTCGACTCCCTCGGCACCGTAGGGCAGCGGCCGCCCCAACGCATCGCGGGGCCGCGCCTGGCGAGCACGACCTTCAGGGTCGCGGTCACGACCAGATCCCGTCATAGGAGAAGCCTCCCACAAGCGCACCGATCTGCCGGGCGTCGGGTTGTCTCTCTTCGCCGCCTGACGGGGCTGCCGCGGGGACTGGACGCCCCCCGATGGGACGAACACGGCGTGTGCGTAGTCCGAAGCCTTGATCCTTGTGCCGGGCCGGGGCAGTAGTCGCACATCCGGTGGTGCGGGGACCTTGTGCTTTATGGGCCACCCGTTCGTGCTGCTAGTGTCGTGCGTCTGAATCTCGTTTAGGGTGGTGTGGGGCAGGATTTCGTCGGCGGTCTTGGTCCAGGTGAAGGGGTGGCAACGGTCGTTCCAGCCGGTGATGAATGCGCGGATGGCGGTGACGAGCTGGGGAACGGAGTCGAAGGAGCCTCGGCGGATCGCTTGGCGGGTGATGATCCCGAAGAACACCTCGACGAGGTTGAGCCATGACCCCGAAGTCGGGGTGAAATGCAGTGTGACGCGGGGGTTCTTCGCAAGCCATGCCTGGATGTCGGCGTGCTTGTGGGTGTGGTAGTTGTCGACCACCACGTGGAGTTCCTGGTGGGGGTAGGCCTTGGCGATCTTGCGGAGGAAGTCCCCGAACTCGGCCTTGCCGTGCCGGTCGTAGCACTGGTCGACGACCTTGCCGGTGGCGATCTCCAGCGCGGCGAACAGGGTGGTGGTGCCGTTGCGTTTGTAGTCGTGGGTGGCCTTCTCCGGCAGTCCGGGACGCACCGGCATGATGGGTGCGGTGCGGTTCAACGCCTGGATCTGGGACTTCTCGTCCACGCACAGCACGATTGCTTTGGTGGGAGGGTTGAGGTACAACCCGACCACGTCACGCACCTTGGCCTCCAGTTCGGGGTCGGTGGAGAACTTGAACGTCTCCCGCCGCCACGGCTTGACCCCGTACTTGCGCCACGCCCGCGCCACCGTCGCGTCCCCGATCTTCAACTGCCGCGCCAGCAACCGGGTCGACCAGTGCGTCACCGCCAACTGCTCCGGCGGAGGCTCCAACGTCGCGGCCAGGATCGCGGCGTCATCGATCGTCTTCGGCCGCCCGACACGGGGCTCGTCGTTCAGCCCCGCGATCCCCTGCGCCGCGAACCGGTCCCGCCACTTGATCACCGTCGGCCGGGAGACCCCCACCTGCCGGGCCGCCTCCGAAGTCCCCGCCCCGCCGGCCACCGTCAACACGATCCGCGCCCGCTCCACCGCATCTGCTCGAATATTGGCTTAAATGGGCTGTAGATGCGGTAGAAGGGGCCTCGACGGAGCCGCGGGCCGATCGTTGGCAGCAGCGGTCCGCGGACCTGGACGGTTCCGTGTGGCTACTTCTGAGGGCCGAGGTTCATCCGAGCCGCGACGCCGCTGTCGAAGCCGTCGTCGGGCAGGTCGCTGTGGGCGCCCGGGTTCACCCGCCGTGCGTGGTGCTGCACACGCTCATCGAGTCCGAGGGCGTCGGTGCTGGTCCCGGGGTTGACAGTCTCGGCGACCTCGAGTTGGCGCTTCTCCTCCTGAGTACCGAGGGGAGTGACGGGCCCGGGGCTCATCGCCTCAGCCCGTTCGCGGGTGGTTTCGCTGCGGTAGCCGCTGTTGTGTGGCTGGTTCGTCATGGCAATTCCCTTCGTTCGTCGCTTGCGTCGGGACTGACTGCCTCGGCGCCGGTAGGGAGTACCACTCGGCCGTTTACCCGCGCATCAAAGCCACGCCGTCGGCCGACCGCTCGGGGCTCTCTCCCACGACGAGGCTCAGAGGCGCGGCACTACGTGCGGTCCGCGTCGAGTGCCCGGCGCGCACGGAGGCTGGCGCGCACGCCCACGACCATCAGCGGTACGAAGAGTGCTACCGCGAGGATCCCCAAGCCCGCCGAACCCGTCTTCACCGACCACGGGGTCGGTAGCACCCAGAGCAGCACGCAGGCGTTCAGGACGCCGACGCGAGCCGGCCACCAGCGGTTCAGCCAGGCCTGGCTGGCGCGGACGACTGAGGGACCGCCGCCGAGCACGGACGGCAGCAGGTAGGAGGAGGCGCCCAGCAGGACCTGCAGCAGTCCGATCGCCAGCGTCGCCGAAGGCCAGACGAAGGTCTCGTCGATGCGTGACCAATCGGAGGTGGCGGCCAGGTTCCAGCCCACCCAGGCGATCGCGATCGTGAGCCAGACCAGCCCCGCGGTGACGGAGGCTGTGGCGAATTCGGACGGGGGCCGATGGCGTACCGGCTTCCACAGTCCGCGGCCCCACACGGCTACCCCGAGGAGGTAGCAGACCACTCCGAGGGCCGCGAGCCATGACCAGCCGAGCAGCGCCCCGCCCACGGCCACGACGAGCGCCGCCCCGAAGAGCGGGAGTGCGAGCCTGGTCCAGCGCTCGGCGCGGTCGTCCATGCGCGTGCGAAGCATCGTCGGCCACAACGTCAGCAAGGTGCCAGTCAGGGTCAGGCCCACCCAGCCGAGCACGTTGGTGAGCGCGTGGGCGACCAGGACCCGCGCGTGCAGCGGGCCATCATCGAGATAGGCGAGCCAAGTGCCCAGACCGGCGCCGAGGACCAGCGACGCGGCCGAACCCAGGTAGTAGCGGACGCTGACCCGGAAGCGCGCGGGCAACGCGCGACGTAGCATCCGCCACAGCGCCCAGCCGTGCCAGCCCGCCGCCGCGGCGACCAGCGTGCCTCCGACCAGCGTGACCCACCACACGTGCGTCGGTACGCCGATCAGGACAAGGATCGCGCCACTGTTGAGGAGGGCGAGCCGCCAGGTCTGGTGGCGGCGCCCGCCGGGAGCGTCGGAGGCGTGCAACAGTGTCTGGGTGAAGTGCCAGCTCCAGACCACTATCGACTGAGTGAGGGCGCCAAGCAGCACGATATGCAGCAGCACCCAGTCGGCGTCGGCGATCCAGCGGTGGGCGATCGCGACCCCCATCCCCGTCAACAGCCAGGCGACCAACGGGTAGTCGCGCATGGCCCACGGGCCTCGGGCAGCCTTCTGTTGTGGTTGCGTCATCTGTTCAGACAGTACGACTATTACGCTCTACCGGGAACTCCGGACCCGTTGACACGTCGTCGGCCGGGCCCGAAGCGGGCGTCGAGATCCGCGCGACAGGGGTCACCAAGTCGTCCTCGGATTCGGCGAGCTTGCACCCAGCGCGGTGGCCATCGACGGCGCCGCAGGAAGCGCAGACCTCATCGAGCCAGCAGGCCCGTTCGCCACCCAGATCCAGCTCGTCTTCACGGCCGTTGGGACTGTCATCCATCTGCTCCTCCTGGGATTGGGACACACGCCTGCACCGAGGGGTGATCCGCTCCCGAAGGACCCAGTCCCGCTCGACCGACCAGTGTAGACCTGCCGTGGATCCCTCGACAGCGCCGGCCAGCTCACCGCAGACATGCGGGCATCGAAGGCTGGAACGACCACTGCCACCGGTTCAGCTGGACCAAGACCGCCGACGAGATCATGCCCCCCGCCAGTAAATGAGATTCAGACGCATGACCCTAGATGCACACACCCGGAACCTTGGGCTAAGTCGCGGTGGCGGGAGGTAGGTGATCTTGTATAGCCCCCGTCACCGGGCATTGTTGCGGGCGGGGCTTACGGTGAATCGAACTGATGGTTAGGTGCCGCACGTCAACGTCATCGACACCCTGGGCACCGGCGACGTCCTGCACGGGGTCCTGTCGGCCTGGTTGGCCGTGCGCGGATCCGGCGACCTCCATGCGGGCTGGCCTGGGCAGCGCGAATCGCCGCGGACTCGTGCCACCGCGGCCGGGGCCCGAGGCTGGCTGGCCGACGAGCATCGCCTGGCCCACCGCCAGAAGTTCCCAGCACCTGACCAGCCCCCCGGGTCGCCCCGAATTGACCGTTTCCAGCGGCGCAGGTGAGAACATCGCGGGGCAGCTGCGGGTTGCTGATCGTGCCGAGATGGTCCTTGACGGCGCAGATCCGCAGGCTGCAGTCCGGGACGAAATCTGGCACCTTGATGACTGCTCTCCGCAGTCAACGGGGCAGGCCGTTGCCAGATGGGGGACACAGGGCCCAGAGTCCATTGCCGGGCGTAATGGTCGGTTCGCTCACCGTGGCTTCAATCGGGCCCTCGCCGGTCGACCCGGAGGACCAGCCGATGTCGGGCCGCTGCCCGACCGAGCTCCAGCCCGAGACACCGGATGAGCGGTACCAGTCCGCGGGTCCACCCGGC
>JAGXHS010000046.1 GCA_024636075.1 Propionibacteriaceae bacterium | reverse complement strand
GGTCCACAGTGCTGCCTGGTAGCGGCGGTCGCTGATCGCCGAGCGCAGCCTGGCCGGTGGTTGGGCGGCCGTCTGGACGACGGCGGCCGGCTTGCCGCTCAGCATCGTCAGCCCGACGATCCCCGCCACCAGCAGCGTGCCCGCGTAGAAGAAGAACGGAGCAGTGAGGGAGATCGAGGCGAAGAGTCCTCCGATGGCAGGTCCGGCCATGCCACCGATCAGAAACCCACTCGAATACAGCGCACTGGCCCGGCCACGTTGCCCCGGGCCCACCGCCCGCAGCAACAGACTCATGGCAGCCACAGTGAACATGGCCGATCCGATTCCACCCAGCCCCCGCATCAACAACAGCTGCCAGTACGACGTGGCCAGGCCGGCGGCGGCGCTTGAAGCCGCCACGATGAACATCCCGACGCCCAGTACGGTTCGCTCGCCAATCCGTTGGTTCAACCAGCTGACGCCGGGGCTGGTCACGAGACGCATGAGTGCGAAGGCCGAGATGACAGCTCCCACCAGGAACTGGGTGACGCCGAAATTCCGCGCGAACACCGGCAACACTGGCACCATCACACCGAAGCCGACAGCGACGAAGAAGGCGATCACCGACAGCACCAGCACATCGCGTGGCATGTCGGAACGCGACCGGAGTACCCGGGTGATTGGTCGCGGGAATCTCACACTCCGCAAGGTACACAACCTGAGCATCTGTCGCGTGCCCGCTGCAGCGCTACTGTGATCGCAGTCGGCGCTCGTAGCGCCCCTTGCCGAGAGTCTGGAGAGGACGATGGTTTGGCCCCGATCCCGTGTCTACCGGTCGAAACGTGTCCGCGATGCTGATGTTGCCAGGCTCGCCAGCGGCGTCAGTCGCCGGGTCAGCCGTGGCGTGGCGACTCCAGCGCCGCCGTCGAGTGACGATTCGGCAATACCGACTGGCATGCGGGTAGCAGCTGGGTGGTCGTGGCGGGTACTGGTCCTGGGTGCCCTTGTGGTCGCTGTCGGGTGGGTGCTCGCGTACCTCTCCGAAGTGAGTGTGTCGTTGTTCGTCGGCATCCTCCTCACTGCCGCCCTGTGGCCGAGCACCAATTGGTTGTCGGCTCGAGGGCTGCCCCGAGGCCTGGCTGCTGCGCTTTCATTGCTGTTGCTGGCGTTCATCGTGGGGGGAATCTTCAGCCTGGTCGGCGCCCAGATCGCCGGTCAGTGGACCGAACTGGTCAATCAGGCCGCGGTGTCGTTCAACCAGTTGATGACCTGGATCTCGAACGGACCGCTGCACATCAGCAACACCCAGATGGACAAGTGGATCGACGAAGCCATCTCGACGGTCACCAACTCGAGCAGCACCATCGCCAGCTACGCCAGCCAGGCCGGGCGGAGTTTGGGGTATTTCGTCGCTGGTGCGGCGCTGGCCCTGTTCGCCACTTTCTTCTTCCTGTACGACGGCCGCAAGATCAGCGACACCGCAGTCATGCTGATTCCCCGGCAATCGCGGCCACGACTCAAAAATGCGGCAGGCGTCGGGTGGGTCTCGCTGGTCGCCTACGTCCGGGCTGCCATATTGGTGGCTTTCGTGGACGGGCTTGGTGCTGGCATCGGAGCCGCAGCTCTCGGTTCCAGCATGTGGTTGGCGATCGGCGCACTGACCTTCATCACCGCGTTCGTCCCCTTGCTCGGTGCGCTCACAGCGGGCGTTGTCTCGGCTGCTGTGATCTTCGTGACGCTGGGATGGCTGAAGGCAGTGATCATGGTTGGTATCTTCACCCTGGTGATGGAGATCGAGGCTCACGTGCTGCAGCCATTCCTGCTCGGCAAGGCCGTTTCGGTGCATCCGCTCGCGGTGCTCTACGGCTTGTCAATCGGCTTCATCATCGGGGGCATCGTGGGTGGCCTGTTCGCGATCCCGCTGTTGGCCTTCGGCAACGCGTTCGTTCGGGCGCTGAAGCCCGAAGTGCCTGGATTCGGGGTCCCCCCAGTGCAGGGGGAGCAGGTCGGTGAAACGGCGAAGACTGCCTGACGGCTCGTGACCCGTCCCGCCGAGAGCTGATACCACCCTGAACCGACCCTGATATTGGCAACTGACTCTTTCTATTTTGCGAATCCAAGTTTAGATTTGATGCATGTCAGAGAAACTGAAGGCCGTCCTTGACCTGTTGGCGGCAGGAGAGATTGACGCCGCCGAAGCAGCGCGACGAATCGCCGCCGCCAAGCACGGCACCGACTCGACCCAGAGTCCCGACCTGGAGCATCCACCGTCGGGGGACGCTGACGGTGATCGCCGCCAGTACTCCCCCCATGCCCGAGAGGTGATCTCTGGTCCTTCCGGTGACTCCGCGGCGGAGAGGGATACGCCGCCCGCTGCAAGAACCAAAACTCCGCGCCGCTCTCCCCGAACCTCGGGTGGGGCCAACTCCGTCGGGCGGGTCATGGTGCATGCCACCGGTCGGGTGGTGCGGATCACGGCAGATCCCGATGTAGCGACCCTGTCTGCGGAGGGTCCACATGTGTTGCGCCGCACCAACGGCTCCCTCGAGGTCACCAGCGACGGCGACATCGGTCCGTCATTGGAGGGCTTCAGCTTCATCCGGCCGCCACGAAGCCTGGACGACCTGCGCAGCATCGGACTGGGAAAGGCTCTGACGCTCAGAATCAATCCGGCTCTTGAACTGGACGTCGAGGTGACCGGCGGTTGGTTGACCTGTTCCGACATGCCATCGCTGGGAAAGGTCCGTGTGACGGCCGGCTCGGCCCAGCTGGACGGTGTTCATCAGGTCAGCGACGTGTTGGTGCAGGCGGGCCATGCCACCATCGAAGGTGCGATCGACACCGGGCGTTCACGGCTGCGGGTGGAATCGGGACAACTCACCGTCTCGCTCGCGGCTGAATCCAATGTGACCGTGCGGGGTGAGGCGCAGCTCGGACGAATCGTCTGGCCCGAGGGAGCTGTGGACGAGTACGTCATCGGCAACGGGTCCGCCAGGCTGGATGTCGGTGTGGTGATGGGGCAGGCGCGAATCAAGGTCGCCGATGGACACGGCAACGACGACTCGGACAGTGGCGACCAAGCCGACGACGACGGAGGAGACCTGTGAACGGCAATAGGCACGATCTGCCCACGCATCGCGCACCTCACGACTGCCCGGTGTGCGGCGATCAGCTGAGCACCATCCGGCTGGGCTGCCACGCGTGCGGCACCGAACTGGTTGGTGACTTCGCACCCTGCGAGTTCTGCGCGTTGGATGAGCAGGATCGCGGCGTGCTGAACGTGTTCCTGGCCAGCCGAGGAAACCTCCGTGAGGTCGAGAAACACCTCGGAGTCAGTTATCCCACGGCCCGGTTGCGGCTCACGAAACTGCTCGTCGTGCTCGGCCTTGCAGGGGACAACGACGATGTGGGAATGAGTACCGATCAGATCCTGGCTGACGTGGCTGCCGGGCGTCTCGACCCGGCCGAGGCGGAGCGCCTGCTCAGCCGGTGAACGGCTTCACCGACAGGATCTTGACGTTGATGGTGGCTCCGGTGGGGGCCTCGTACGCGACGGTCTCACCGACGCGGGCACCGGTCACGGCAGTCCCCAAGGGCGACTGCGGAGAATAGACCTGTGTGTCCACGGAGGCATCGAGCCCCAGCACCTCACGCGATCCCAACAGGAACGTGTCGGTGTCATCCTCGTCGCCGTCATAGGCGATCGTCACCCGGCTGCCCGGAGCCACTTCGTCGGAGTTGTTGGGATCTCCGACCTCGGCGCGACGCAACATGTCTTCCAGCTGGCGGATCCGGGCCTCCATCTGACCCTGTTCCTCGCGGGCGGCGTGATAGCCGCCGTTCTCGCTGAGGTCGCCCTCTTCTCGGGCCCGGGCGATGCGAGTGATGACCTCGGATCGCTTTTCGTCCTTCAAGTGGGCAAGCTCGTGGGCGAGCTTGTCGAAGGCGTCCTGGGTCAGCCAGATCGTCGCAATTGCATTCTCAGCCATCGAGCAAGGCTATCAAAGACCCAACCTCGCGCCACATGGTGCGTGCTAGGGCGTGTCTCTCAACTGCGTAGCCATACGGTGATGGCCGCCAGGACGACCGCGGCGCGGTAGATGGTGGCGTGCTTGTCGTAACGGGTGGCGAGGGCCCGCCACTGCTTGAGCAGGTTGAACGACCGTTCGACAACGTTGCGTTTCTTGTACTTGTCGGTGTCCAGCCGGGGTGGTCGCCCACCGGCGGCCCCCCGGCGTTTCCGGTTGGCCTTTTGGTCGTCCCGCTCGGGGATCACCGCCTGGATGCCCCGGCTGCGGAGCGTGGCGCGGATCGCCTTCGACGAGTACGCCTTGTCGCCCATGAGGGCGTCCGGGGTGGTGCGGGGGCGCCCACCAGCGGGCCGGGGCACCCACAGGTCAGCAAGCACCACCTCGAGTTGTTGGCCGTCGTGGAACTGCCCGGCGGTCACGACCGCAGCCAGCGGACGCCCGCGTCCGTCGACGGCGTGGTGGACCTTGCTGGTCAACCCGCCACGGGAGCGGCCGATGCCGTGACCAGGGGGTTCACCGTCCCAGCCGGCCAAATTCTTGTAGTTCGCTGCTGCCCCCTGTGTCCTGCTCGGGGCGGCGGGTGTTCGTCGCGTGCTGGTGGGCCCGGTTGATCGTGGCGTCCACCGCCACGTCCCAATCGATCTCCCCGGCCGCGTCGGCCTCGGCCATCAGCGCGATCCAGATCCGGTCCCACGTGCCGTCCTCGGTGAACCGGGCGTGCCGCTTCCACACGGTCTGCCACGGTCCGTACACCTCACGCGGCAGGTCCCGCCACGGGATCCCGGTCCGGTACCGGTAGATGATCCCCTCCACCGTGGTCCGGTGATCAGCAAACGGCCGACCACCCTTCCCACCGGCCCGCGGCATAAACTCCCCGATCCGGTCCCACTCGGCATCCGACAACACGGCGAATCGACTCACCCCGACAGCATCCCGGCGAGCCCCCCGAACTGTTGGGAGACACGCCCTAGGGCACCTGGCAGTTCTGGACGATGGCTGTGGTGGCGCGTTTGATGGTGCGGACCGTGTAGGTGGATTGGACGGTTCGCGACTGCCCCGTGGGGATCGTGGCCAGCAACTCGCCCACGCGTTCGAAGTCTTCGCTTTGGGCGACGATGGTGCAGAGTGCGTGCTTTTGCGGATCCCTGCGATCAACCATCAGGGTGACCTCGATCTGATTGTCATCCACCACTGAGAAGCTGTGCACTTGGGCGGCGACATCCGGCCCGGACCGGTCCATGCCTGCCCAGATCAGCCAGCCAATCATTACAGTACCCAGGACGATGGCAAGCAGCATTGTTGGCCAGCCCTGCAGGCGGGATTTTGGATAGCGCGTCGCGATCCGGGCCTCGTCGTCAGAAGATGGTGCCGTCACATCTCCCATTGTGCAGGGTGCAGCGAGCGAGTATTCTCCCGGCCCACCTGTTCACCCCGTGATCACAGCTTGGAAAGGGGTGAGAGTGGTAAGAATGGGCAGTATGTCAGACACCGACCACCAACTCAGGCTGCTGCACGTGCATGCACACCCTGATGACGAATCCAGCAAGGGGGCAGCCTCCACCGCTCGCTACGTAGCCGAAGGCGTTGAGGTGATGGTCGCCACCTGCACCGGTGGCGAGCGGGGCAGTGTGTTGAACCCGGCGATGGATCGTCCCGACGTGTGGGAGCGAATCGCCGGGATTCGGTCTGCGGAGATGGAGGCGGCACGCAACATCCTGGGAGTCACGCAAACCTGGCTCGGCTTCGTTGATTCAGGTTTGCCGGAAGGAGACCCACTGCCACCACTGCCCGAGGGCTGCTTCGCGTTGGTCGATCCCGTGGAAGCTGCCGGAGCGCTGGTGAAGGTGCTGCGGGAGTTCAAGCCGCAGGTGCTGACTACCTACGACGAGAACGGTGGCTACCCTCACCCGGACCACATCATGTGTCACAAGATGTCGATGGAAGCGGTGAAGCAGGCGGCCGACCCAGAGCTCTGGCCCGAGCATGGTGAGCCATGGCAGGTCAGCAAGGTGTACTACCAGATGGGTTTCCACAGGCTGCAGTTCGCTGCGCTTGATGCAGCCATGCACGAGCAGGGTATGGACTCGCCCTACCGGGAGCGGTTGAGCAACTGGGAGGACAGAGACTTCGAGCGGCGGTTGACCACGTTCGTGCCCTGCGCCGACTACTTCGAGATCCGCGATGCGGCACTGCGCGCCCACGTGACGCAGGTGGACCCGAATGGACTGTGGTTCAGGGTGCCGCTGGACACCCAGCGGGCAGCCTGGCCGACAGAGGAGTTCGAACTCGTCTTCAGCACGGTGGACACCGAACGCCCGGAGGACGACCTTTTCGCGGGGCTGCGCGGCGAGACGCCTCCGGATCGCAGCGACGACTACTCCATCTGAACCGCCCGCCACCACTGAACCACTGCGGGGTAGGCTCAGCCGCATGATGGCGCTGCTTGTTCTGATCCCCGCCCTGGTCTCGGCGGGCCTGCTCACGATGGCTGTGTTCGTGGCCATTGCATTGTCCAGCGTGCTCGGTTTCCTCAGCCTGCGCAGCCACATCCGCAAGTCGAGCCAGCACAACAGGACCTGAGAGGGTCCTCGAGTCTCGACCTCATAGGCTGGGGACATGGTCAACCGCCTCACCGACAGCACCAGTCCCTACCTCTTGCAGCACGCGCACCAGCCCGTCGATTGGATGCCGTGGGGCCAGGCCGCCTTCGACGAGGCGAAACGCCGTGATCTGCCGATCCTGCTGAGCATCGGCTACGCCGCCTGCCATTGGTGCCACGAGGTGGATCGATCGACGGCTCTTGGCGGATTTTGACGAAACCGCAGGTCAGAGCGGGTTTGGCGGTCCATGTCGGTTCGTTGGGTGTCGCCGTTGGACACGGTTTCCGGGGCTTCGTGTATCACTTTCGTGCATCACTCGGGGGCTTCTGCGACGTGTCGAGGCACCTGACACGTCCAGAGGACCTGTTAGGTTTCGCGCGATTTCTTATCACGTTGCATATTTGCAGACGCTGCTCTAGATCTACCTTGCGGAGCGCTCAGGCGAGCTTGCGGGGGTCGGGGAATCCGAGGCTGAGGTAGCCGGGCGCGCGCTTCGCGAGTGCGGCAGCGAGGACGGGAACTTCGACGTCGTGGTAGTCGTGTACTTCGGCGGTCTGCTTGCCCGGATGGGCTCGGAGGATGCGGCCGGCGTACTGGACGAGACGGCCCTTGAACGAGACTGGACCTGCTAGGAACAGGGTGTCGAGTGCAGGGCAGTCGAAGCCTTCTCCGACGAAGTGGCCCGTCGCGACCACAAGCAGCGGCGAATCGGAAGCGGATGGGTTGAGCCGCCCGATGGCTGCCGCGCGCTGCTTGGCGCCCATGCCGCCCTTGAGGACGACCGGGTCCAGCCCTCGCTCGGCGAGTGCCGCGGCGAGGTGGTCGACGTGGCCGGTGCGTTGGGCGAGGACGAGGCAGTGGCGGCCGCGACCGAGGGCATCTACTACATCGGTGAGGATCTGTTCGTTGCGTGAATGGTCTTCGGCGAGCGCGCGGTGGACGCCTGCGATGGCGCCTGGGATGGATAGATCGACGGGGTCGTCCAGCTGGAACGAGGTGGCGTGGACGACGAGCATGGGGCGGGGCCGGTCAGCACCCACGCCTTCGAGGGTGTCCGGGTCGGTGTGAGTGAAGGTGTGGCGGACCGGGCCGAGTTGGAAGCCGATCAGGTCATCGAGGCCGTCGCGCCGGTAAGGCGTGGCGGTGAGCCCGACCCAGTAGCGCGCGGGGATGGCGCGGACGGCGGTCTCGAACGCTGCTGCCGGGACGTGGTGGCACTCATCGACGATGACCTGGCCGTAGGTACCGAGCTTGTCGGCGAGGTCGGATCGGCGTGCGAGTGTCTGCAAGGTGGCGATGTCGACAATGCCGGTGAGCTTGGAACGACCGCCGCCGAGCTGCCCCGGTTTGAGGCCGAGGAGGTCGGTGATCTCGCGGCGCCACTGGTCGGCGAGCGTCTTGCGGTCGACCAGCACGAGCGTGGAAACGGTTCGAAGGGCGATGACGGCGCAGGCCATGACGGTCTTCCCAGAGCCGGGCGGAGCGACCAAGAGTCCCAACTCGTGCGGCAGCACTGCCTCCACTGCTTCCTGCTGCTGTGGCCTGAGATCGAAGGTCGGCGAGAGGTCCAACGGATCTCCGGTGACTCGCTGATCGTCGACCTCGACCTTGCTGCCGGCTCCCTCGATGAGTCGCGTCGCCGTGTCGCGTAGTCCTCGCGGGAGGACGAGGTGGTCGTCGAGTGTCTCGTCGTAGGAGGTGATGATGCGCGGGACGTTCCACGTCGATTGGCGGCGGCGCTGGCGGTCGTAGAACTCGGGGTTGTAGGTGGACGCTGCGTGCTTCAAGGTCGCATACAGCGAGGGGCTCAGCTCCGAGCCGGGAATCCTCACCGTGCCCTCAAGGCTCAGGTGCACGATCGGTGCCGGATTCGGCTGGGTCCTGGTCGACCGGGCGGGCTGGGCGCGGTCGACGCGGACCCCGACCGCGGGGTCTCGGAGCGTCGAGGCGAGCTTCGTGACCTGTTTCGGGGTGAGGCGTTCCAAGGTCGAGAGGTAGTCCCACGGGTCGTCGAACGGCTCCAGCGTGGCCAGGTTGAGAAACACCGTCGTGCCCAGCTTGCGCGACTTGCCGTGGAGCGGGGCTGCGATCAAGTTGCCGGGGCCTTGCCCGGGTAGTACGTCTTGGGACGGGAAGAGCCGGTCGTAGCAGCGCAGGTCCATCCGGCCACGGATCGCGATGGCCTCGCGAACCAGCGCAGTCCCGAGTTGGCGCGCCGTGGCGGCCGGCACGGGATCGGTGAAGAAGATCCACACATGCGCGCCGATCCCGGAGCGGGACACCTCCAAGGCTGCTGGCGCGCCCACCGCTCGGGCGGCCTTGAGGTACGCCAGAGCGTCGAGCATGGCCGCCTGTCCGTCGAAGTCGGCGGCGAGCCAGCAGGTCTGGTCGCCGGCGAGCATCGGATAGAGCCCGATGTGGACGTCGCCGGTCAGATGCGCGGCCAGCAACTCGGGGGTCAGTGGGAGGTGTCGCACCTCCGAGGCAGAGCGTCCCTTGCGCCATCCGCCCTCGACGGCGGGCATCCATCCTGACTTGCCGGTGCGGGCGTTCTCCCAGCGCACCGCGTAAACGTCGCGCCTTGCGCCGAACAGCGCGGCATAGAACTCGACCTTGGCCTGCGAGGAGGAACGCGCGTCCACTGACCCCGGTGCCTTGTCGAACCAAGCCGTCTGGGTGCCACGAGCTGGAGCCGCTTCCGCGTCAGTCAGTTTGAGGAGCTTGCGCAGGCGCGCATTCTCCTGCCGCAGGCTCTCCAGCTCGGCTTGCAGGTCGGTCACGGCCTCAATCCTGTTCGGTGATCTGCTGGCCAGTCGAACCTGTGCTCGCGATTCTCGAGCGGATCAGGCCAAGATTGACAGCAGGTCCTGCGCAAGGAAACTCGTCGAAGCCGAAACGGTATCGGGTTGGCCGACGCCTTCCTCAGCGCGTCCGGCCATCGTGGAACCGAGGGCCTGTGGGCTTGCGAAGAGTTGCTCCAGGTAGACGAGCGCCTGCGCCGTGACGTCCTTGGACACCTCGTCCGCCTCAAGGCCTCGCACGGTCGTGGCCAGGTCGGCGGTCTCGGTTGCGACCAGCAGTCGGTAGATGTCGTGCGCGTCCTTGTCGTTGAGACGGTCCGGTGTTGCGACCCGCTCTGCCGGAGCCAGCGAGGTGCTCGGGGACCATCAGGTCCACGGGTATTCCCTTGGGCCATCCAGGCTCCGGGCTGTCGGCTGACCGGGTCGAGGATGAAGCCTCCTTTGGTCGTCGCTTCTTCGAGACGCGGATCCTCGCCGAGCTTCCGTGGATCGATCGCCAGGTCGGTGTCCTTGGTGGCTTCGGCCAGCGCGAAGGTGGCGCTGCCGGTGCGCAGATAGATCGCCTGAGCGCCGATGAGGGTCACCGAGTCCTTCTGCGCTTCGAGAGCTGCGACCGCGTCGAGCAGAGCCGCGCGAGCTTCAACGATGAAATCGCCGACGCCAGGCATCCGGGTTCTCTTTCATCCAGTTCAACAGGTAATCGCCTTCGGCGGGGTTTCGGCCCGGGCCGCCAAGGAGGTCGGCGACCGCCTGGCTGGGGGCAACGATGGTGATGTCCCGCCAGGTCGAGGTGCGCTCGAAGACCACGGGGGAGCGTGGCGCCGCGAGGATGACATTGGCACCGGCCTCGACAGGGCGCAGCCCAAGGTCCGACGCGAGCCTCGGTGGATCGTCCGCGTGGACGAGTCCCAACCGAGCTTCGGCGTATGAGGCATAGGGCTGGGTGGCCAAGGAGCCACTCACCGCGTAGCGCTGCGATGATGTCTGCTTGCCCAGTTTCTCGACGAGGCTGTCAAGCCCGCGTGGTTCGAGGAAGCCACGCGTGGTGCTGGTGTCGAGGTAGCGAGCTTCCTGGCTCCACCGCCGCAGCAGCTCGGGCCAGTCGACATCCGTGATCGGCCCGCGTTCGCCGCGTGTCAGCAGCCCTTCGTTGACGAGGTAGTCGCTGAGGCGGTAGGCCGCGCCGAGCGATGCGCCAGCCAGATCGGCGAGATCAGCGACGGAGTACGGCGGGACGAAGTCAGCCAGCGCACGGACGAGCCGGGCTGCAGGGAGGCCCTTGAGACTCGTCGTCGGGCGTCCGGGACCGCGCCACGGATCAGCGCTCGCACCCCGATCGGAGAGCAGGATCAGCGGGTCGTCCGATGTGAGATACAGATTTCCTGTTGCATCGGCGTAGGCGATGCCCCGTTCTTGCAACACCCGCTGTTGCTGGGGGCTGAGGTAGCGAGCGACCAGCATCGGCTGCATCCGGGCCGAGTTGGTGGGCTTGGCGCCCTGTAGGGCGAGAAGCTGATTGATGGCGGGGAGCAGGTTGTTCGAAGCCATGGCACGTTTGGCTTCGACGACGTACGCCAGCAGGGTCTTCCCCTCTCGCATGAGAGAGAGCCGTGAGTCGGGGCGGCGGGAAGTGTTGGTGGAGTCATCCATTCCGCCGACCCCGGTCTTCGCCTGGACGGTCCAGCCCGTTGGGAGTGCGGCTTGGATCCGGGCAGCCGCCGCCAGCAGGACGTCGGCCTCGCTCTTGGGCTCGTCGCCGTACCCTTCGGAGGGCAAGGTGAGTGTGCGCAGGACTTCGGCCATTTCTCGATAATAGCCTAGTTCCACATGTCGCGGAAGATCACTATTTTCGAGAAGTTCCACCACGCATGCGTCAGCCGCCATCGCCTTCACCTGACGAGTCTCCGGGCGCAGGCGTGGGTCGACGTACTGCGCCGTCGCCCCGTGGAGCACGTTCGCTCGTCCGATCTCCAGCCCGTCCAACGGGTCGATGCTGCGATCGAGCCAACCCAGCCCACGCAAGCTTCCGCTCCGCGGCCATCTGGGCGCGGAGGTCCTCGCGGCCGCGCTGGGAGAGAGCGTCTTGCTGCCCTTCTCCAT
>JAGXHS010000006.1 GCA_024636075.1 Propionibacteriaceae bacterium | reverse complement strand
GAAGACGCCGTCTTCACCCGAGTTGCCGTGCGACGTGACGACGATGACGCCCTTCTTGGCGAGCTTGTCAGCCGCCACCGCGTCCGGGTAGGAGGGCCACGTCATGAAGGCGTCGCCCAAGGACATGTTGATGACGTCCATCCGGTCCGCCAAGCTACGTTCCATGGCTTCCAGGATGACGTCAGTGGAGCTGGAACCTGCACAACCGAAGACGCGGTAGGCCGCGAGCTGGGCCTTGGGGGCAACGCCGCGGACACCCTTCTTGGCGGTGTTGCCGTCTGCGGCGACGATACCGGAGACGTGGGTGCCGTGACCGGCACAGTCGTCGGGACGCGTATCGGGCTTCGGGGTGGCGGCGCCGTCCTCAGCGGAGGCGTCGTAGTCATCGCCCACCAGGTCGTAACCGGCAACGATCTTCTTGTTCGGGAACGGTGTGGTGCCGTTCACGCCGGTGCCACCGAAATCGGGATGATCAATGTCGATGCCGGTGTCGATGATGCCGACCCTGATGCCCTCGCCGCTGTAGCCGAGCTCGTTCTGCGCGATCGAGGCACCGGTCATCTGGATGGCGGACGCAATGTCAGGTTGCGAGCCCTTCAGGACTGGCGCTTCGACGCTGACCACCGGGAATACAGCCGTCACACCGGGGATGGACTCCAGCGCCGCGGCTTCCTCGGTGCTGGTGGTGACGGCCATGCCGTTCCACAAGCTCTTGTAGGACTTGTTCACCAACAGGTCGATGCCTGCGGACTTCGCAGCCTTCCGCACCTTCTGTTGGGTGAACCTCGCGGCGCTGGAGGAACCACCGTCGACGGTGGGGGCGCCCGACACCTGCACCAGGAATCGATCCTTCAGGATCTCGCCCTGGTCGGACTGTTCGACCTTCTTGATGTAGTCGGACAACCGACCAAGGTCTTGGCGAGGTTCAGCCATGGCGGGACTGATGGCAATCGAGCCAATCAGTCCCACAATGGACAACCCAGCCGCGAGGCGCAGCGCAGGGCTGCGCACCGGCTTGTTCATCTTGTTCTCCTCGGGGTGGGGTGGGTGTAAATCGAGGCATCCGGCTCCCCTGTGCACGGACTGTGTGACGAGGATGTCCCCTGGCGGCTGACGGTGACGCCAAGATGGACGGAGTGACTGTGTCCACACACTCGACCACCCGGTCAGAGTATCGTCTCACCCAACCTGTGCAACTCATCCGCACATTTGGGCGACGTCTCCCGAATAGGCGAGAATCTTGGGGCTGCTCGAGCACAGGGATGCACTGACTCGGGCCCCTTCGGCAGCGACCGATTGGCCGAAGCTGCGCTGTTCGGCACCCAGCAAGGTGTCCAGGAAGGACGGCGGGGCCGTCGCAACGACCTTCACGTCCTTGACATCGACACCGTTCAGTTCCGCTGCGTGGCGGTAGGCCGCATCCACACCCATCTCGGAGTCGATCAAACCCTTCGCCAGTGCCGTCTTGTTGTCGTACAGGTGGGCTCCCAGGTCGTTGACGATCGTCTGCGCCGGAATGTCGCGCTCGGTGGAGACATGGGAAACGAAAGCGTCGTACTCGTTCTGCAAACCGGTCATCAGCACATTCCGCTCCTCTTCGGTCAGGTCCCGGAAGGGGTTCCCGAAGTCCTTGCCGGTGCCCTTGGTGAGGTAGAACTCCTCGATGTTCTCGGCGGTGACGCCGGTGCCCAACAGGCCACCATCGAGTTGCGTGACACCTTCGAAACGCTGGAAGGGGCCGAAGATCACTCCGATGCTGCCGGTCATGGATCCGTAGTCGGCGATGATCTCGTCGGCGCCAGCCATCGCGTACATGCCGCCGGATGCGCTCATTCCCTGGATGTGGGCGACCACCTTGTGCTTCGTGCGTTCCTGATAACGCTGCACAGCGTCGGCCATGGCCTTGGCTCCTGTGATGGTGCCACCGGGTGTGTTGATCAGCAGCAGCAGACCATCCGCGTCGTCCGCCGAAAGCCCATCAATGGTCTGCGCGATCTCGTATCCGTAGGTTCCCGTGGTCAGCAGGGCACCGTCGCTGGAGTCGGTCATGATCGGCCCCGAGATGGACACAGCCCACAATGTGTGGGTGGCGTTGTCATCGCCCCAAATCGTCCTGGTGGTGGCGGTACCGGCCGTCTGCACGCCACCGCCTACAGCTGTGACGATTCCCGCGAATGCCACTGCGGTGATGATGGATCCGATCACGCCGAACACCAGAAGTATCGCGCCGAGCCCGATTCCGGCTCCGGCCCCCAATCCGAAGCCTCGCTTGAAGCCACCCGGCTGAGGAGTGGCCGGTTGGTATCCCGGCGGGCCCGGCTGCGGCAGGTAGGGATTCATCCCGGCAGCCGGGGCCCGCGGCGCCGACCGGGCCTGGGTCGGCTGGGAATCGGCTGGCGCGGCCGAGGTGTGCACATCGTTCGTGACGGCCGGGCGACCATCTTGTCCGCCTTGCGGCCTGGTGGGATCACTCATGGTTGCTCCTGGGACGAGAGGGCTTCTGTTTCCACGACGCTATGCGCTGCGGGAACAGAACGCTATCGGCTCGGGTCGACAAGAACGGGCGTCGGCATCGACCAAAGGCCATTAAAGTCGTCGGCGTGAATTCCTCGCCGCGGCAGCCGACAGACATCGACGCCCTCGCCGAGCAACACTTCGACCGGATGCTGCGGCTGAGCCCGATCGCGATGACGAACCTCGGGATCAACGAGCGTCAGGATGAGTACGACGACTTCTCGCCGGCTGGCTTGGCGGAGGAACATGCCGTGATCGCTGACACGCTGCGGCAACTGCGCCAGCTCGAACCTGTAGATCCGGTTGACAAGGTGACCAAGGCAGCGATGCTGGAACGACTCGGCGTTGACGCTGAGTTGCACCTCGCCCATGAGCGGTCACCGGTCAACGGCATCGTCAGCGGCCTGCACGACATCCGGATGGTCTACGACATGATGCCGACCGGATCTGGTGAAGATTGGCAGACGATCGCCAGACGTCTGCGCAATGTGCCGGCCACAATTGACGGCTGGTTCGAGTCGGTGGCCGATGCCGCCGCGCACGAGGTGCGGCCTGCCACCCGGCAAGTGCGGCTGCTGATCGAGCAGTGCGAGAGCTGGGTCAGCGACCGGAACTTCTTCGACACCCTCGGAGCCACCTCGACCTACCGCGAGCTCAGCGACGCCACACGGGCCGAGCGCTCCACCGCGATCAGCGTCGCCCGCCATGGGTTCGCCGATGCGGCGACCCGGCTCGCCGATGAGGTCCTGCCGCTTGCCACCGAGGTGGACGGGGTCGGCCAACAGCGCTACCAGTTGCATTCCCGTCAGTATCTGGGAGCCACCATCGACCTGGCGGAAACCTACGCCTGGGGGCTCGACCAGGTGGCGCGGATCAGCCAGCTGATGCTCGAGACCGCGGATCGCATCCAGCCCGGGGCCTCGGTGAAAGAGGCAATCGCCATTCTCGACGCCGACGATTCCTACGCCCTGCACGGCACCGACGCCCTGCGCGAGTGGATGCAGACCACTGCCGACGCGGCGGTCGAGGGGCTATCCGGCTCCGCCTTCGACATCGATCCGGCGATCGCCCGGATCGAGTGCATGATCGCACCCACCACCGACGGTGGCATCTACTACACCGGCCCCAGCGAGGACCTGTCCCGACCGGGCCGAATGTGGTGGTCGGTGCCCCCCGGCGTACAGCGGTTCACCTCCTGGCGGGAACTCACCACCGTGTTCCACGAAGGTGTACCCGGCCATCACCTGCAGATCGCCCAGACCATGGTGCAGTCGCAGACACTGAACCGGTGGCGTCGGATGGGCTGCTGGGTGTCCGGCCACGGCGAAGGCTGGGCACTGTACTCCGAATGGTTGATGGCCGAGCTGGGTTATCTCGACGACCCGGGCAGCCGGATGGGCATGCTCGATTCGCAGACCATGCGAGCGGTCCGGGTGGTCATCGATCTGGGCGTGCACTGCGGATTCGAAGCGCCCGGCGAGGTGGGCGGCGGCGAGTGGACTTTCGAGAAAGCGTGGGACTACTTCAACAGCCACGTCTCCATGGAGCCCAACATGGCCCGCTACGAACTGAACCGATACTTCGGCTGGCCGGGTCAGGCGCCCTCCTACAAGATCGGGCAACGGCTGTGGGAGGAGTTGCGTGAGCGGGTGACAGACGTCGAGGGCGACAATTTCGACCTGGTCTCGTTCCATCGTCGCGCGCTCAACGTGGGCAGCGTGGGCCTCGACGTGCTGCGCGCTGCGGTGCTGGACGGCGCAACATCCAGCAGCTGAGCGGTGCCATCAGGCGCCGTCATCCGCTGCGCAGGACATCCGTCCCCAATTACCGACCCCGACTCGTTCCCAACTGGTGATGTAGGTTAGCCTTACTTGCATGACGATGGTCTCAGAGGTGCTGAGCGCACGGTGCATCAACTGCCGGATCACTCGGCCGACCGGCACCCAGGTGCCGCTCAGCACGCTGAAAGCTGGTGTCAAGGCTGTACTCGTGGGCTTCGATGACTCACTGGACGCCCCCACCACGCGCCGTTTGATGGACTTGGGTTTCCTGCCCGGACGCTGCGTCGAATTGGTCCGCAAGGCTCCGATGCGCGATCCGTTGATGTTCCGTGTCTGCGACTACGAACTGGTGCTGCGCGGCGCCCAGGCAGGCAAGATTCTGGTCCAGACCGAAGCATGACGCTTCGGCATCCGGGTTCGGGCGCCGTTCAACTGACACCGCAGCTGGAACGGTTCGCCTTGGTGGGCAGCCCGAACGCGGGCAAGACCACGCTCTTCAATGGGCTCACCGGGCTGCGCGCCAAGACGGGCAACTATCCGGGGGTGACGGTGTCCCGCTACGAGGGCGTCACCCGCTTCTCCGGCCACGAGCTGCTGATCGAAGACCTGCCCGGTACATACTCGCTGGATCCGATCAGCCCCGACGAGTCGATCGTCAGCGGCATCATCGACCCGGAAGTGGCAGAGCACGACCAGCCACGTGGGCTTATCGCACTGCTGGACGCCACCTCGTTGCGTCGCTCGCTGGGTCTGCTCGCACAGCTGATGACCACCCGTCAGCCGGTGGCGGTGGTGCTGACCTTCACCGACGAGTTGGCCCGCAGGCAGGGCCGGGTGGATGTCGCGGCGTTGAGCCGGGCGCTGGGGCTGCGGGTGATCCCGGTGATCAGCGGACGCGGCGACGGTGTCCGCGCTGTCCAGGAGGCCATGGTCGAGGTGGACAGTTGGCCCGCCCCGGCAATCGTCCCCCCGTCCGATCACGACGAGTTGCGTGGCTGGGTGGATTCGGTGCTGGCTGCTGCCGGCTACCAGGTGCCCGAGATCGACAGCCGTACCCGGCGGATCGACGGCCTCCTGTTGCACCCGGTGTCAGGAACACTGATCTTCCTGGCAGTGATGTACGCCTTCTTCCAGATCATCTTCACCGTCGCCGCACCCATGCAGGACCAGGTGGAAGCCTTCTTCGGCTGGTTGGGGGGTTTGGCCTCCGAAGGGATCACCATCGGCTGGTTGTCCAGTTTCGTCTCCGACGCCCTGCTCGGTGGGCTGGGTGGGGTGTTGGTCTTCCTACCGCAGATCATGCTGTTGTTCGTGATGATCGCCCTGATGGAGGGCACCGGTTACATGTCCCGGGCCGCCTTCCTGATGGACCGGGTGATGGCACGCGCCGGGCTCGAGGGCCGGGCCTTCGTGGCGCTGCTGTCGTCGCTGGCATGCGCCATACCGGGGATCATGGCCACCCGTTCACTGCCATCGGCCAAGGACCGGATCGCCACCATCATGGCGGCACCGCTGATGACCTGCTCGGCACGGCTGCCGGTGTACGTGATGCTGATCGCGCTGCTGGTCAGCCCTGATGCGAAGCTCGGACCCTTCGGGGCGCAGGGCACCGTCATGTTCGGGCTGTACCTGCTGGGCGCCGTATCCGCGATGAGCGCCGCATGGGTGTTCAAACGGATCGGTGGCCGCAGTGGCATCGCACTTCCCTTCTACATGGAGATGCCGTCCTATCGGTTACCCAGCCTGCGCACCGTCGCGCTCACCGTCTGGGAATCCTCGAAGGCATTCCTGCGCAAGGTGACCAGCATCATCATGATCACCACGATTGTGATGTGGGCCCTGCTGAACCTGCCGCTGCACAGCGATGCCGACATGCTCGCGGCCGGAGTCGACCCGACCGACGAGGTGGCAGCCTCGGCATATGTGATCGACAACTCCCTCGCGGCGTCCGTCGGCAACGCCGTCGAGCCGGTGTTCGAACCCTTGGGCTTCGACTGGCGGATCAACATCGGTGTCCTCAGCTCCCTGGCGGCGCGTGAGGTCTTCGTCGCCACCCTCGGCCAGGTCGCTGCCGCCCAGAATCCGGACAACCCCGGCAGCGCCCTGCAGACAATGACGGTCGATTCAGGAGCACGCGCCGGTGAGAAGCTCTTCGACACCGCCACCGTGATCGCGCTGCTGGTGTTCTTCGTCTACGCCATGCAGTGCATGTCGACCCTCGGGGTGATCCGGCGGGAAACCGGCACCTGGCGATGGTCCCTGATCGCATTCGGGTATCTGAGCGTGCTGGCCTGGGTGATGGCCTTCGCTGCACGTTCGCTCACATTGGCACTGCTGTGAGCACCACCAGCGCCGCCTTCGCCGTGCACGCAGAGCAGGTGGACCACGACCCCCGCGCGCTGCGCTGGGTCAGCATGTCGACGTTGCCCGGCACCGGCCGACTGGTGCGCTGCCCCGGCTCACTCGGGGAACTGCTGGACCAGGATTGGTTCACCGATGCTCTCGCCGAACGGCACGGATTGTGGTTGTGGCTGCGTGACGACCTGTCCTGGTCGGGCGTCGGCCAACAGGTGCGGCGAGGCTTGGTCGGGGCGCTCCGAGCACCCGATCAGTGGGGCTTCGAGGACGCGACCGAGGACTTGATCCGGGTGGTGCTGCGTGACGTGCTTGCCGGTGAGACCGGTGAGTACATCCGCTCGCACGGCGGCAACATCGAGCCGACCCGGATTTCGGCAGACGGCTCGGTGGAACTGGAACTCTCCGGCGCCTGCTCGGACTGCCCCGCCCGGGGCATCACGCTGCACGACCGGGTTGAGTCGGTGCTGCGTGAGCGGCTGACGGATCTCGGGGAGATCAGCTGGCACAACGCCCACAGGGAGTCGTCACCGCAACGACTGTTTCACCTCTTGCCGACCCGTCGCCGCTGAGTTCGTCAGCCGCGGGGGAAACCAAGGTCGCTGCTGGGCAGGGTGTGGAAGTTCCGGTTCCAGTACACCAAAGCGTCCGCGTCCGGATCACCGGGAATGATCTCAGAGACCTCCACGAGCACCACCTTGGAGCCGCCCGCTCGGTGCACGGCCCCCACGACGCCGAGCAGGATCGACCCGGCGGTGGGCAGTCGTGGCTCGCCACCGGGAAGGAACCGCCAGAACTCCGCGTCGTGACTGCGATCACGGCCCCGTTGGGAGAACAAGATGGCGAAGCGTTCGTCGCGGGCGGTCAGCAGGTGGATGGCCAGCTGGCCCGATTCGAGCAGCAACTCGCCTGATTTCGAGTGGTCCGAGATGGACAGCGACACGATCGGCGGGCTCGCCGACACCGAGGTGAGCGACGACACCAGCAATGCGATGGGAGCCTCGGGCCCGGCTGCCGTGGCGATCGCCAGCGCCCCAGGGTGCTGTCGGAAGGCGGTCCGTAGTTCGTCCGGTGTGGGTACGGTCGGCTCAGTCATCTGAGGGCTCTTCGTGATCGGAGTGGTGCTGGTCATCGGTCTCGTCGGGGCGCGCGGGTCGCAGGAGGACGACAAGTCTATTCATGCTCAGCCCGATCTCCGGGCCGCCGAGTGATCGGCCACCTGGACGAAGGCGGGCTGGTCGACGTGGGCAGTCTGCAGCCCATCAGTGTCGAAGCAGACCTGGTCGGTGGCGGTGTCGCGCAGCAGCTGGCGATTGGCCAGCATCACGGTGCGGGTGAAGTCTTGTGACACGAATTCCATGTCGTGTGTGATGGTGATTCACCGACTTGCCCTTTCGGGATCAGCAACAAACCCATCAGCGGGAACTCGCGGTCGTTGTCAGCCACAGTCGGCATCCTCAGGTGTGGGAACAATGCTCTCAACAACCTATCCGACTTTGTCGCGGTTGCCGGGTGCCCGACCACGGGCATCGCTGACCCTGCCCTCTCTGCCTGGCGGTCACATCGCGGCACGCCGGGACGCGGGGCCGTCCGTCGGCTCGGCGGGAGCGTTTTCCCGCTTTCTCGGTCAAACGACCCTCCCCACACGGCCCGGGACGACATTTTCCCGTTTTCTCGGTCAAACGACCCTTCCCACGCGGCCCAGGACGACATCTTCCCGTTTTCTCGGTCAAACGACCCTCCCCAAACGGCCCGGGACGCGACTCCCGCCGCATAGCCCGGGGCGACATCAACAATCAGGACACGGTGACGGTGCTGGTCAGGGTGACCGTGGTGGATCCGTCGCCGGAACCGACGGACCCGGATATGTCCGTTGGGCGCCGCGCGCGCCTATCCTCGAACGATGTGCCGCAACATTCGATCCTTGAACAACTTCGAGCCCCCTGCCACGTCCGACGAGGTTCAGGCTGCCGCGTTGCAGTATGTGCGAAAGGTGTCAGGCACCACAAAGCCCAGCCAGACGAACCAGGCGGCCTTCGATGAGGCCGTCCACGAGATCGCCCACATCACCCAGCACCTCCTGGATGCGCTGGTCACCTCCGCGCCACCGAAGGATCGCGACGAAGAAGCCGCCAAGGCACGCGCCAGAGCGGCCAAGCGGTTCGCCAACGCCTGAGGCAGCCTCGCTGAGTTTCTGACCTACGCGCTGACTCTGAGAGACTGCCTGCATGACTGAGCCGCAACTGAGCTTCTACGACCAAGTGGGCGGTCACGCCACCTTCGAAAAACTCGTGCAGCTGTTCTATCGCGGCGTCGCGGAGGACGAGCCGCTCCGGGCGCTCTACCCGGAGCAGGATCTCGGCGACGCCGAGAACCGACTGCGGATGTTCCTGGAGCAGTACTTCGGCGGCCCCACCACATATCAGGAGCAGCGGGGGCACCCCCGGCTGCGGATACGGCACGCCAAGTTCGCTGTCTCACCGGAACAGCGCGACAGGTGGCTCACCCACATGATGGCAGCCGTCGATTCACTTGGTCTTGATCAGCCCCACGACGAGGAGATGCGCTCCTACCTCAACCGGGCGGCCCATTTCCTGGTCAACACCGAGGCGCCCGTGGCCTGGCAGCAATAGCGGCGCAACGAAGCCCACAAACGTAGGAGGAACGGTCCGCTGATCGCATCCTCACGGTGCAGTCGGACAGCAGCGTGCTGATCAATTTGACAGAGTAGCCACCGCCCCCCGGCAGGATCCCTACTGGCGGGTCCAGACCACCTCTGTGACGGCTGGCTGCTCCAACAGTGCAATGGCAGTGTGGTCATCAGTCACCAGCGTGGTGATCAGACCCGAACGGGCCACCGCGCGGATCGCCAGGGCGCGATTGGCTCCGCCGGCAGCGGCGATCACCTCCGGCACGGCAACCAGATCCTGGGGCGTGGCAGCAAGCCGACGCCGTCCCAGGGACGGAGCCACCTGCTGACCGTCATCGTCGAGGAAGAAACCAAGGATCTCTGCCCGTGCGCCTTCGCGGTCCAACGCCCCCCTCTCGTCAGCGGTGAGAGAGTCTGCCAACTGGGTGATTCGTGGCTGCCACGATCCCACCG
>JAGXHS010000045.1 GCA_024636075.1 Propionibacteriaceae bacterium | reverse complement strand
GACGAGCTGCTGATCGTCGCCCCCAAGCCGATGCGTCACCGGGTGGAGAAACGACTGACCGAGGTCGGCCGAGGCGGGCGGCTCGCCCGCTGGCACGGCGTGCACGTCGAAGAGTGAGTCGCCCAGCTCAGGAGGTCTTGGTGGCGGTCGGCTTCGCAGTCCCAGCCGCGGCTGCGCTGGGTGTTGGGGAAGGGGTTGGCGACGGCAGGCACACCGCGCCACTGGGTACCGCCATCGTGCGGGCGGCCTTCGGGTTCATCCCACCGAAGTCTCTGCCGACCAGCACCTCCACGGTTCCGTCGCTGCGTTGATCAGCCCGGACCGAGGCATCTTTGAAGAATCCCAACGTGAGTTTCACCTCGGGGTTCTCTGCTGTGGCGCCCACCACGAGGGTCTTGGCGATCCGCTCATCGGTGTTGCCGATGTAGGCCACTTTGAACCCGGCGGCCTTGAGTTGGGCGCCGACGGTACCGGCGAGACCGGTCTTGCTGCCACCGTTGTAGACCTTGACCGTCACCTGTGATGTCTTCAGCTGTGAACCGACGGATTGGGTGACACAAGGATCAGGCACGCGAGCCGGCGGCGGCTTGATGACGTTCTGATAGCCCCACCATGCCCCGTAGAACAGGACGCCGAGCAGCACCAACAACGTGATCGGCGTGCCGAACAGGCGGACGTAGCGGTGCAACGGCCAACCCTCCGATCATCTTCGTGGACGCATGTGACGGATGAATCCTACTTCAGCTCCAACACCCGCGCATGCAAGGTTTGACGCTGTTGCAAGGCTGCCCGCAGCGCCCGATGCAGCCCGTCCTCCAGATACAGCTCACCGCGGTAGGAGACCACGTGTGCGAACAGATCTCCGTAGAAGGTGGAATCCTCTTCCAGCATTGCCTCGAGATCGAGGGCACGCTTGGTTGTGGTCAACTCGTCGAGACGTACCTGGTGTGGCGCAATGGCTGCCCACTGCTTCTGCACGAAACCGTGGTCCGGGTAAGGGCGGGTGTCGCCGACACGCTTGAAGATCACCCAGCCGATTCTAGTCAGATCGGTGCCGCACATTGCCCGTAGACTCGTGATCTGCGCCAAATTCCTGAACAAGTGGAAGGTGCGAACGAGTAGAGGTGCGAACGTCGCGGGGCTGTTGGTCGTGCCAAGCAGTGCCATCGAGTCTCCTGACAACACCTTGCAGGTGAGCGAGATTGCCGTTGGCTACGACTTCGACGACCCAGCCGCCGTCGTCCGGGGAGCGTTGATCGTCGAGGGTCAGACCGCTGATCCGGCCATCCGCCAGTTGGGCCGTCGGCTCAGTCGATGGGGCGGTCCTCGTCGCGGCCCTCGGTGGGGATCACCAAGACGGGGCAGTCGGAGTGCCGAACCAGGAACCTACTGGTCGAACCCAGCAGCAGACCGGCGAAACCTCCGCGTCCACGAGACCCGGTGACCACCAGCGAAGCGCTCCGGGAAGCCTCCACGAGCACGTCCTCGGGTGGTCCGATCTCCAGTTGCGGGCTGATGATCAGGTTCGGGTGCGCTTCGCGGTGCGGACGCACCAGGTCGGCCAACATGTCGCGCAGCGAGTTGTAGACGTCGTCGGGTTCGTCGGTCGAGACCTCGCTCCACGCCTGCAGCAAATGCCAGGCATGCAGGACCCGCAATTCGGCATCTGCATGGACCGCTTCGGCCACAGCCGCCGACAGCACCTCGTGGGCCTGCTGCCCGGTGTCCACACCGACGACGACCGGCCCTTGCGCTGTTCCGGATCCTCGTGGCGGAACCACCACGACTGGTCCTTGACCGTGGGTGATTACCGACTCGGCGACGCTACCCAACAGAGCACCACGCACCGCACCCCGGCCACGGCTGCCCACCACCACCAAGCGTGCAGTGATGGATGCCTTGACGAGTTCGGCGGCGGCGTCGGAGGCGAAGGTCTCGCACTGAACATCCAACTCCGGGTGCCGTTGGGAGACCCGATCCCACACCGAGTGCAGCTTCGCCTGCGCTGCCTTCTCCTGTTCGTCCAGGAAGTGTCCCTCGCGCATGGCCCTGAAGACGGAGCCTCCGCGGCTGGGCAGCTGCAGGGGTGGTGTGACCAGGAGCAGCGTCAATCCGTGCGAGTGGTCCTCTGCCCAATCCGCAGCCCAGTCGACGGCCAGCGCGGCATGATCGGAACCATCAGTTCCGGCTACCACGCGATCCCGGGCATCAATACTGGCCATCGGTGTCTCCCTTTCGTCACGAACGAGTAGCCGCTGCAGTGCGGGAGTTGCTCCACACAATACTCGGCCGGTAGGCGCTCGGGCCAGCCTGCTGTCAATTCCCGTGGCGCAGGCTCGCAGCGCACACGACGATATTTTCCACTGCTTGACGTCCGGGTACTTGTGTGGTCGACGAAGATGGGCACATGATCACCTGGGAACTGGCACGTCAATTGCAGCATGCAGGATGGCAGTGGCAGCCCGCCAGTGGCGACCGGTTCGTGATCCCTGGTCGCAGCATGGACAACGAGCTCTTCGTGATCAGCGAGATGACCATCGAAGTCCACGAGCACTTCGGAGGCGGTGTCGTGAAGTTCAACGGCACCACTGAATGGGCTCTCGATTCCATCGAGCAGAGTGAAGTGCTGTGGCTGCCGAGGGAGTCTCAGCTGCGTGCCGGTCTGGGTGAGAGCTTCGTCCGTCTGGAACGAACGCTCGATTCCTGGCGGGTGGTGGTGCACCAGGACGGCGTCGAAGCAAGCGTCATCGACAATGATGTCGAATGCAGCTACGCACGGGCCTGGCTCCACCTCCGCCGAGTGTCCTGAGATCGGGTGCCTTCGGGCCGATCAGCCGTAGAGATGCAGGCGACCCTCGTAGGTGCTGCGCAGCAGCCTGTTGTGCTCGTACCCGCCGGGAACGTTCGCGGAGACGTACACCGGCGGATTCATGTGCCGGTCGCACAACAGCTCCACCGCCCGCATGGTGAGCAGTTGCGCGATGAATGACGAAGTGATGGACGAGACCGCTCCCACAGCCAGACCTGATGGCAGTTCGGTCGTCGTGTCGCCGTAGGGAGCGAGGTTGTCGATCACCACGTCGGCGATCTCACACAGCCGCTTCCCGCTCGGGTGCTGCGGCCTGACGTTTCTGGTGTGGTCGAGGCTGGTGACGGCGATGAGCGGGTGGTCGTGGTCCTTCACTTCCTGCGCGAGACCCACGACGGACGCGTGGACACCGGAATGGGATGCGATGATGAACACGTCTGCGGTATCGCGAACCGCAAAGGAGAAAAGTTCGTCCGCCACCGTCGCGTCCCGCTCCAGTTGCGGGCCGGACAAGTCGTCGACCGAATGACTTCCGTGCAGCACCAGATCTCGAAGCATGATTTTGGAGGTGGGGATGAGGCCACCGGCGCGTCCGGCGATCTCCATCGCGAAGGCTTCTGAATGCCCGGTGCCGAAAGCGTGCACGATGCCGCCCTTGGCGATGGATTCAGCAACGATGGCTGCCGCTTCGGCGATCGGCCCGTCATGTGCACTCTCGACGATCAGGGGCAGTCGAGTGTTGACCTGATGAAGGAATGCCGAAGCTGGATCGTGCATGGCCAAAGATGGGTCCTGCATGGTCGAAAATGGGACTTGCATGGCGACTCCCGAAACTTAGGATCGGCTGGGGGGGGGGCTTACACTTTCAGCGTACGTGGTGGCGAAGGTGCAGTACATTCCTCGAGGAGCTGAGATTGTCGAGACCCCAACCGTGACGGCGCTGGAGGCCGGAGGCAGAGCACCCTCGCGGCCCTCGTCGGATACAGCGCCTCACTCTACGGTATCGCGGCGAGCGCTTCCTGAGAGCCCATCGGAGGATCCGGTCGCGACACCGAACACCGGATCGGCTTGGCCGTCAGCAACGATGCGGGCGATCTGGCGGGCGGCCACCCCGCCGACCTTGCCCTCACTCGCACAGATGATGACTTCCATGTCACTCCTTGGTCGCGGGCCGATGGGAAGGCGTCGGTTCACCGCATACTCACTCTGGGGTGTGGCTTCCAATCTCGTGGCAAGACGCTCACTACGAATGATCGGATGGCGGCGAGGAGGACCCGCTGCTCGGCTTCGTGGGCGAACATCCGATCCTTGGCCATCGAGTAGACCTCCTACCGTGTGATCGACTCGAGGGCCATCGGGGAGAGCTTCCAGCGGCGTGATCGATCACCCAGAATGCTTCGCCACAGTCACTACGGACCCGATGCAGCGGTCCTGCGCACGTGGGGGGCTGGCTCAGCTCACAGGGGTTGGCGACCGAGCATGCCCACCAGGCTGTCGCGGTACGCCTCTGCGGAGAAGACGGCCAGTTCTTCCCGTGCCCGCTCCAGCCGATCATGCAGCCCGAGCCGCTGGACCGTCACGTCGTTGGCCTCCACATCGCAGAATGCCTCCAGCGATTCCACCCCTTCGTGGGCGCAGCGAATGTTCTCGGCCCTTTTGGCATCCAGACGTGCGGCGTACCAGTCGCTGGACAGCACCCTGTCCCGTGTGAACTGGGCGCGGAAGTCCGGATCGTCCAGATCCCGGCCCTCGGAGGTGAGTCCGGTGGCCATGATCTCCAACAGTGCCTTCAACGGAGGAATCGCGAGCTCGATGGTGCCGTCGTTGAAGTATGCCTGAGCGACTCGTTGGTGAGTGGCGACGATCGTCGCCATCGAATCAGCGAACACGTCCATGTCCTGCAGCTCGGGACGCAGAATCTCTGGGGTGAACACCCGGTGCGGATGCATGAAGATGCGCCCGAAATAGCCGGCGGCGAAGCGTTCGGTCATCCGGTAGCCCAACCGGCTCGCCAGTACCTCGGAACCGTTGTGCTCGAAATCGGTCAATCTCTCCAGGTGACCCCCCGCGATCAGGCTCTCCGCTGAGCGTTCCTCCTCAGTCATCCGGGCGAACACTTCGGGCACCAAAAGGCTGAAATCATGATCGATGCGCATCTGCGGCCCGATGTGTCCGGCGCTGGACAACCACCCGTCGTACTCGGTCAAGGCGTACGACAGGAACGCGGCGTTCAGGTCAATGATGGCGGGCATCGCATTGAACGGCCCCTTGGTCAATGCGCCTTCGCTGCCGGCACCCGTCGTCGATGGGGACTTGCCCGTCATCGAGCTGATGAACTCCATGAACAGCTCGGGGAGTTCCATGTAGTGCAGCGGTGCGTAAGCACACAATGCCGGGACCCCCTTCTCCGGCGGATTGTTGCGACGACCGGCAGCGATCAGGTCCACCGGCAGGAGGATCTCGCTCGTGCTTCGCTGATTGCGCAACAAGTGCGACGCCAAATCGGACGCTGCCGTTGCGACGGGGTTCGCGATGTCCGGGCGCTCCTGCAGGTAGCGCGGATTCTTCGACGGCTTGCCGTCCACCAGCCGGGGGTTCGCGGAGCTGACGAAGTACTTCGGCGACTCGTCGTCCGCCATCGCCGCAGCCGTGGAGATGAGGTTCTTCATCGGTTCGGTGAACGCGGAGAAGGCCACGGCGTCATCGCGCATCTCGCGGGCGTCATCGTGGGTCAGTGGCTGGTAGTTGGACAGGAATGTGCCCGGGCCGGCGATGTCCATCTCGGCCTGGGTGTCGTAGCCGCGGTGGATCGCTTCGTCCGGCCGCTGGAAGAGCAGCGCCTCACAGTTCTTGACGAACTTGCGGCTCGTGGCCTGGGCCGGGTGCATCACCGACCCCGGCATCACGATGCTGGCGGTGATGTCGTCCTCGGTCTGCACCTTCACTGCCGGGCTGAAGTCCGGACGCAGCCCGAACAGTCGCCACGAGCCGTCTGGCTCGAAGCCCACTCTCAGCATGGTCACCATCAGCTTCGAGCCGTCCAGTCTGACGAAGTTTCCTTGCCGACCATTCATGTTGCCCACCGTGAAATGGCTGCGCCAGTCCTCTCCCCACTCGGGGCGGTGGTGACGCTTGATCAGGAAGATCAACTCCTTGATGTGCTGAGGCAGTTCGTCTCGCAACCAGGCGTTGTACTCCTCGGTGTAGTCCTCATCGGAGGGAGTGAAGAGTTTGATCACGCTGCCCATGCTCCGCTGCGGGGACAGGATCGGCCGGGTGTCCACTTGGGAGGAGTCCATGAACCGGTCCGAGAAGTCGTGGTCCAGCAGTTCGGTGACCACCTTCATGTCCTGGTCGAAGTCGGGAGTGTACGCGTTGCCGTAGATGAAGGCGTCAGTGATCGCTTTCGAGATCTCGGACTTGCCGCCGCCGGACACTGTGCTGGGTTTGTGACATGTGGTGGACCGGGCCGTCGTGCCGACGAGGATCCACTGGCCGGTGTCGGCGTGTGATGGCTCAATGTGCACGCGGTAACCACCGGGGCTGAAGTAGGTGCGGTCAGCGCGCATCTTGATCGTCTGCGTGGTGCCGTCGGCGTCCTTCCAGCTGACGGTCTGATGCCGAAGGCTGAAGTGGGTGCGCGTCGGCACCAGCACGAATTCCTCGAAGCAGGTGTCCAGCGCATGGCCTTCCGGTCGGCGGGTGAACCGATCCGGATCTCGGTCCAGCACGTCATCGAGAGTGCTGGTGTCGAGGTGCTCGTTGGTGAACTCCTGGCCCAGGTCATAGCTGGCGAAGACCCGAGCGCCTCCAGAGTGCTCCTCCTCCGTGGAACCGAACAGGTTGGCGGAATAGCCGATCTGTGTCTTCACTTCCTTCTTGCAGTAGCCGAAGTAGTTGTCGGCGATGACCGTGACGATAACGCCGCGTTCGTCGCGGGCGCAGAGCTTGAACGCGGTGCCGCCGTTGTACTTCTCATCCGCTTCGCTCCAGCACATGCCGTCGCGTTCCTGCCTGTCGGTTGCTTCGTCGATGTGCGGCAGCCCCAGTTCCTTCTTGGTCAGCTGCGTCAGGTGCGGCGCAAGGATGACGCAACCGGTGTGCCCGGTCCAGCCACCCGGGTCGAGGGCCGCGTCGTTGCTCGGCAGGTTGGGGTCGCCGCCGTTGCCGAAGACGGACTCGACGAAATCGAGATTCGCCACCATGCCGCCCGGAACGATGAACCTGATCTCCATGGTGCGTTCTCTCGACACACCGGCAACCTCGGGGACCACGATGGGCCGCAGCAACAAGGACACGAAACAACCGGGG